>CAYYFT010000106.1:0-5477 GCA_964471015.1 uncultured Pirellulales bacterium
GGCGACGGCTACACCTATACGCTGGAAGAAGTGGGCAGAATTTTCAAGGTTACACGCGAACGCGTCAGACAAGTAGAGGCAAAAGCCATAAGAAAACTGCAGCATCCTGTAAGGTCCCGCAGGCTCCAGGGCTTCCTCGACCACAAAACAGTATAAATGGTTCGACTTAGGGTTTCGACTGAGCGCAGGTCGAGAAAAATAACCGACGGCGGAGGAACAATTCCCCTGCCGCAAGCAGCAGGGCTAAACAAGCCCTTACTTTTATTGAGCCAATGGTTCGTAGAATCTTTTCGGCTTGGGGCCTAATGTGTTCGTTAGTGTTCCGAGTTTTTCGATTGTGCATTCGATACGGTCGCCGGGCTGGAGGAATTTTCCGGTAGTAGCGGCTACGCCGGCTGGGGTGCCGGTAGCTATGACGTCTCCAGGTTCAAGGGTCATCAGGGAACTTAGGAAAGAGACGGCATCGGCTACAGGAAAAATCATCTGCGAGGTATTTGCCTTCTGTCGAACCCGGCCATCTACCTTCAAAGTCATTTGCAGATTTTGAACATTTTCCACTTCATCTGCGGTAAGTAAAAAAGGTCCCATCGGCAGAAAGCCATCGGCCCATTTCCCGTTGAGCCAGTCAAAAAATTCGTCCCACGGCCGTTCTTTCCTGCCCTTTGCAAAGGTTACACTGCGGGCTGATACATCGTTTGCGATTGTGTAGCCGGCAATTACATCGAGGGCATCTGCCGGCTTTATACATTTAGCTTTTTTGCCGATTATTACCGCAAGCTCGATTTCGTAATCTATTTTTTCGCTGTAAGCTGGCCAGGGTATCTCTTCATCGTGGCCGATTACCACTGTCAGCGGCATAAGAAATGGCCTGGGCACGGTCGTGCTGCGAGGTGAATCCGACAAGCCGAGCGTAAGGCCTACTTCGGTAATGTGCTCGCTGTAGTTTCCCGCAAGTGCGAGCACTTTGGCTGGCTCTGGAACCGGTGCTAAAAGCTTTACTGCGGAAGGGGCAATAAATTTTGCACATTCATCAATGATGGACCGGATTTTTTTGATGGTTTCGGGTCCACCGGCGATTATGTGTTTTACACTTTGAAAATCGCTGGTTAAATCTACAATGCCTTTATCAGTCAGCACGCCAGCACAAATGGACGTGTTTTTCTTAAATGTGATTAGTTTCATTTGCTCACCTTTTTTGTTATCGTATGGGTTTATATAAAGGTAATGGTAGCAAAAATAACTTGAACTTGCAGCAAGAAAGCCTTTTAATGGTGATTTGTAATGGGTAACTGGTGAGTATTTAATCATTTAACCAATTACCATTTAACCAGTATTTTTGGCGGTGAAGGAAATTTATACTTGGGGATTTTGAAGATGACTTTAAAGGATTTCTGGTCAAAAGCGAGCAGTTGGGTAGAGGCCCACAAGCCCTCCAAGCCCACAGATTATCAGCCGGAGATAGACGATGAAGGTCTAATCAGCGAGGACGCCGAATCGCCAGAAGCAGCCTCTGGGGACAAAACGGGTGAAGGCAATCAGGTTTTAGTCAAAACAGTTCAGCCGATGGATAAAACGCAATCGCTTGAAAAACTGCAGGCGGGTTTCGATAAGCTCGTTGAGCAATTGGAGGGCATCAACAATCATCTAAACCGTCAAGCCGCTCAGAATGAAGATTTGATGAGCCGGATTGAACAACTGCCCAAATTACTGGAAAGCTTTCCATCTGTTGTGGAAAATCAAAAGCAGTTAACAGCGCAGCTGCTCGAGCAATTAAAAGCAACCGCCATCACAGAGCAGGAATTTATAGAGACGATAGAAAAAATCCCGACCGAAACCGCCAAGCAAACCGATGCTCTGACCGATATCAACCATCAGCTCGCAGCTGCAGCCGATGCCGATGTGCAGATGACCGAAAGTTTTAACAAGTTTAACGAGACATTAGAGGAACTAAACCAGAGCACTATCGGGCAGACTGACGGCATTATGCAGATGAGTAAAACATTTGCCGCCAGCGACAGGTATCTCAAATATGTCGTTTCCAGGCAGCGTAAGAGCTTTATTTGGGTCCTTATGATATCGATGGGAGTGTGCCTGGCAGTCATTTTGATATTGACTGGAATTATTATTTATCTAAGGCACTAAAAAATTTTTATTTTTTGCTTGCAGAGTACAAGACAGCCTGATAAAAACTTAACAAGTTGCTCTTTGAAAAAAATATATCCTGACTGCAGGTCTTGAAGCTTTGTTGCTTCGGGATAATCAAATGGGAACGCGGTTAAAATCCGCGGCGGTCGCGCCGCTGTAAGCGCCTGTTCCGATTACTAAATCGGAAATCCGAGAGGCATTTTGCCACTATCCAATACTAAAAATCAGTGCTGGATGGGAAGGAGTCTTTCGGTAGGACGCAAGTCAGAAAACCTGCCTGTTGTTAGTTACGCATTTTCGGTGTTCTCGCGATTTGGAGCACGGTGCAGTCCTCGCGCCCAAATAAGCCTGCTTTAAGAACAAGGCGAACCATCTAACGGAAGTTTGGGTTACTGACAAATAAGACCGCCGTTTCCTTCGTGGGAACGGCGGTTTTTTTGTTGGCGCCCTCGCGGTTAGGGCTGGACAGTAACGAAAGGAGAAGAAAACGAGAAACAACAGTAAGAGGTTTTGAAAAGAAATTCGCAACTTTTTTGAATTGAAGAAGGAGAAAAAACTATGGCTTCGAGGAGAATGATGAGTTCGAGAAATTTGATTTGTTTAATCGTCGTTTTAGCAATAACAAGTTCTGCAGTAATTGCAACACCTGTTGAAGTCGGCACGGGTGTAAATACTGCCGGCATGTATATCGAGTGGTCGGATGGGTTCGTTGCCGAGTTCGAGATAAACTTCGGTGAAACCAGCTCGGATACTATTACAGGAGCGGATTTAATGTTAACCCTGGATAGCGAACTGGCGGATTTCACTCTTGAGTATAGCAACTGGGGAAGCGAAGAAAAACCTGACTTGTTTGTTGATGGCATAGAATATCTGGGTCATTACAACAGCGGCTACGGCGGAGGAGCCAACTGGTGGCATTACTGGATTAAAGATGCGGGCCAGACGGAGTGGACCATACCACTTTACGGTATGTCGAGCAGGAGTGTTGGTAATGGTGATATGGACGGGTGGATTTACGGCAGGGATACATCTGTGCCAGAGCCGGCAACGATTGCCTTATTAGGTCTTGGTGGATTGCTTTTAAGAAGACGTAGTGCATAAATAGCTTTGGCTATTTGACATAAAGCTATTTTGCCTCAATGAGTGGGTGAGGCTATGGCTATAGCCCCACCCATAATTATGGAAAGAAAAACGATGTTTTGTACAAAAGCACTGACAGCTTTTTTCGTGGTTTGTCTTTTCATTGCGGCAGTCGCAGAGGCCTGTGATTATGACCCAAATGATTTTGCAGTAGAAGTTATCGAGTACATTGAAGGCAGCGGTGTTGGGTACGACTGGATTAGCCTTGATTATTATAATAATCCTCTAACAGCACTTGGCAGAGTTACGCTGGAAACCACCGGTGATATGGACATAGGAGAAGATGTTTCGATGCCGGTGGTGCCGGTATATCCAGCGTGGCGGTCATTTGAGGTGGTAACTATCGGCAGTGGAGGAGAGCTTATTTTGCGTTTTAACCATTCGGTTGGAGATGATGAGAACAACCCCTACGGGATTGATTTTATCGTGTTTGGTAATGCGAGGTGGCAAATAGCTGATGAAGGGTCGTGGGGACCGGAGTCAAACCCGGAAACAGTTACGGTCGGCAGTGGGTTTTACAAGGAGCGGGGAATAGTTTCCGTAAGTCAGGACGGGATAAACTGGTACAGTTTCTCCAACGGTCCGTATGCGGACGATTTTGCTCCGACAGCCAGTTATGAATGGGATGATGTTAATGATGTTTGGGGCAAGGAACTTAATCTAACCAAGCCGGTAGACCCAAATCTGACCCCTGCGAATTTTAACGGGAAAAGCGTCGCAGAGATAATCGAGATTTATAACGGTTCTGCCGGTGGGACAGGTTTCGACCTTAAAGACCTTGACCCAAATGACTATGCGGCTCTGGCAGTTGACGCCAATACAGGACAAAGGTGGATTCAGTACGTGAAAATCGAAGATGACCCAAGCAGTTTTGGTCTGCCGGAAATTGATGCGGTTGCTGATGTGAGTTGCTGCGGCGATTATAAAACCCCATTTCCTGTTGGCGACCTCAACACGGACTGCAGAGTTGGTTATGAGGATATGGCACTACTTTGCTACTATTGGCTGGCAGAAATAAACGAACCGAATGACCCGGCTGCAATCGCTGATATTTATGAAGATGGTGTCGTAAATTTATATGACATGGCATTGCTCGCCGGCAACTGGCTTTACTGTAATTGGGAATGTAAATAAGCACGTAAGTATGAAACAAAAAACGGCATTTACATTAGTAGAACTGCTCGTAGTGATAAGTATTACATCGCTGCTGATGGGAATTTTGATGCCCATATTGGGTAGGGCAAGGCAGCAGGGTCAAAGTATTATGTGCCTGAGTAATCTGCGGCAGATGATTATAACAGCAATGATGTATGCAAACAATAACGACAATTATTTTCCAATGGCTTATATAACAGAAAAAGACGGTTCACTGCGTAAATCCATCGCATGGGATTTTACGAACGTGAGCAATTCCGGTCAAAAATATATAGAGCCGGGACTGTTGTGGCAGGGTGAAATGATAGAAAAAATCCAGCAATGCCCGTCATTTAAGGGTAAGGCAAACTGGATGGACGACCCCTATACCGGCTATAACTATAACACAAGTTACATTGGAGGAAGCTGCGCCATTAAAGACGAAGTTGTGCTTAGCAGCACTGTTATTATGTCTGCCAGAGCCGTCGATGTCAGAAAGCCAGAAAGCTGTGCTATTTTCGGAGACGGGCAATGGGAAAAAGGGGCGAATAAATTCATGCGTTCGCCGCTGCCGGGAAAACTTGACACGTTTTTTTCCGGCAGATACGCGGGGACGCAAGGATACCGTCATCTTGGCAGGACCAATGTGGCTTACTGTGATGGAAGTGTTAAATCAGTTCGGGAATGTCATAAGGGGACTGACCCGGCAGATGTTGCAGATGGGACAGGTTTTTTGTCAAAGGATAACAGCGCATACGACTTGGAATAAGATGGTTTGCGCTGCCAAAACTTGTATAATTGTCGGCGTGAATACGGGAAAAGTAAAACAGGCTGCTATTTTTGCTTTGCAAGGCTTAAACCAGCTTCTCTGGCCTGCGGTCTGCGTCAACTGTAAGCGAAGCATTTGCGAAACAGACAACGCTCTGTGCAAAAGCTGTTGGGATGAGCTTATTTCCTGCGCGGGGGGTGATTATTGCCGGCGCTGCGGGCGAGATGCAAGCAGATATGCTCTGGTTGATGGCGTTTGCCCTGATTGCCAGGGTAAACAAATTCATTTC
>CAYYFT010000107.1:0-5387 GCA_964471015.1 uncultured Pirellulales bacterium
AGCCATTTAAGAAGCTCGTCAATCAGGGAATGATTTTAGGCGAAGACGGCCAGAAGATGAGCAAGTCCCGCGGCAACGTAATTAACCCGGATAAGGTCGTTGCCGATTATGGTGCCGATTCGATGCGGCTTTATGAAATGTTTATGGGGCCGTTGGAGGCAATCAAGCCGTGGAATATGCAGGGTGTTGAAGGTGTGTATCGATTCCTGCAGAGAACCTGGCGAATGGTCGTTGATGAGGATACGGGAGAGCTTGTTGAAGCAGTCAAAGATGCCGATGCTGATGATGCGACGCTTAGATTGCTGCATCAGACAATAAAAAAGGTTGGAGACGATATCGAGAGTTTCGGTTTCAATACCGCAATCAGCCAAATGATGATTTTCGTAAATCACCTGAGCAAACAGCAAATCAGACCTAAATCTGTCGTCGAGAAATTCATTTTGCTTCTTGCTCCGTTTGCGCCCCATATTGCTGAAGAGCTTTGGGAGAGATTAGGCCATACCGACACTCTAACTTACGAGTCCTGGCCTGAATACGATAAAGAGCTTACCAAGGAAAAAGAAATTGAACTTGCGATTCAGATCAATGGTAAAATAAAGGACAAAATAGTTGTCTCCGCCGATGCTAACGAAGAACAGATAAAACAAAAAGCCCTCGCGAGCAAAAAAGTAATCGCGGCGCTGGCTGGCAAACAGCCGAAAAAGGTAATCGTAATCAAATCCCGGCTGGTTAATATTGTCGTTTAGAAAGGGGTCCTCGCAATAAACAGTGAATGCAGTAGAAGATGCTTTCTTGTGCGTGGAGTAGGCACGGCGGCAGGACTGGCGCTGGGATGTGTCGGCCTTACCGGCTGCAATAATCAGTCCAGAAAAGGAGCAGATGGAAAAATGGCAAAGGAAATGATTGCCTATTGTGGGTTAAATTGTATCACGTGCCCGATTTATCTGGCGACCAGAGAGAAAAATGCTGAGAAACAAAGACAACAGCGGGAGCAGATTGTCATCGCTATCAAGAAATACCTCGGCGAGGAAAAACGCTTGGAAGACATTACTGATTGCGATGGCTGCAAGGCACAGGGCGGAAGATTGTATTCCGGCTGCCAGATATGCCGGATAAGGAAATGCGCGAGGCAAAAACGCCTTGAGAGTTGTGCATATTGCAGGCAATACCCCTGCGATAAACTGAGTAAGTTTTTTGATTCTGAGGATATAGATGGGGGCGCCAAAAAACGGCTGGACGCGATAAAGGCACAGCTATAATGAATGTCGAAATTGAGGCTAAATTAAAGGTCGATTCGCTGGAGGAAGTAGAACGCAAGCTGATTGAGGCCGGCGCAGAATGCGGACAGGAGCAAATGCAAACAGATAACTATTTTGATGATGCAGACGCAACCTTTAGAAAAAGCGACAGATGCCTTCGGCTGCGGCGACTGCTTGTCGGCAAAAGCGAGAGGTTCTTTTTGACTTATAAAGGCGCAAAAGAAAAGAATGAGTTCAAAAAGAGACAGGAGGTGGAAATTGAAGTTGAAGACGGCAATTCGGCTGAGAAGCTGCTTTTGCTGCTGGGGTATAATAAGGCGCTCGTGTTTGAGAAAAAACGTCGAGTATGGCGGTCCGGTGAGTGCGAAGTTGCTCTGGACGAATTGCCGTTGTTAGGCTGCTTTCTGGAAATAGAAGGCCCTGACGGTGAAAAAATTGCCGATGTGCAAAGGAATTTAGGACTATCGGATTTGCCGCCTATTTTAGAAAGTTACGCATCTTTGATGGAGGAAAAGCTTCGGCAGCTTGGCAAAGAAAAAAAGGAAGTGTTTTTTATAAAAGCTTAGGATATGAAACCAGACAACGGTTATATTGCCTATATCGTAAATCCCAAATCCGGCGCGACCAGCAGCAAATTGATGGGGCGCCAGTTTGAGCAATACCTTGTCGGTAAAGGATACAAGGTTAAGGTGAGTCTGACTACCTCTTTAGCCAATGCCTGTGAAGTGGCCACAGATGCTGCTGTAGATTATCACTGTGCAATGGTTGTCGTTGTCGGCGGCGACGGTACTGTCAGAGAAGTTACGCACGGCCTGGAAGGCAGTGACAAACCGCTGCTGATAGTGCCTTGCGGAACGGAGAATTTGCTGGCAAATGAATTAGGCTTTGATGAAAAATTAAAAACGATAATAAGAACTTTCGAGGCGGGATTCGTTCGGCCTCTGGACCTGGGAAGTGTAAACGGAAAATGTTTTACTTCGATAGCCGGTTTTGGGTTTGACGGCCAAGTAGTCAGACGCGTTAGCGAGCAGCGACAGGGGCATATAGATTACTTTGATTACTTCTGGCCAATCTGGCGAACATTCTGGGATTACAAATTCGACACAATGAAGGTAAAAGTAGATGGCGAAGAGATTTTCCAGGGCCGCGGATTGGTTTTTGTCGGAAATATTTCAAGATATGCAGTAGGGCTACAGATATTACACTATGCTGATTTCAGTGATGGATTGCTGGATGTATGTATTTACAAATGTGCGTCGCGAGTGCACCTGGTAAAGCATTCGGTGATGACGGTGCTGAAACAGCACGCTGATAGTTCTGATGTTGTCTACCGTCAGGGCAAAGAGATTTCTGTAAGCTCAAATAGCACCGATATAGATACGGAAATCGATGGCGACCCCGGCCCGGCTTTGCCGGTGCAAATTAAGGTGATACCGCAGGCGGTCAATTGCGTCGTCCCCGAAGGCGCCAAGCCAGCAGGGATAAGAACAAGAATTATCAGGGCATTGGGATGAAATCGAATATATGAATAAAGCAAACTTCAAAATTGGTAATGTTGAAGTCGGTTTAGATGCTCCCTTATTTGTAATGGCCGGGCCTTGTGTCATTGAGAGCAGGGGTATCTGTCTGAATATTGCGGACAAGCTTGTCAAAATCGCCGCAAGGAGCAACGTGGGAATAATTTTCAAGGCCAGTTTTGACAAGGCCAACCGCTCCAGCCTGCACAGTTTTCGCGGCCCGGGTCTGGAGAAAGGGTTGGAGATTCTTGCGGCAGTTCGTCGAGAGACTAACTTGCCCGTTCTGACCGATGTGCACGAACCCTCTCAGGCCTCTGTGGTCAGCGAAGTTGTTGATTGTCTCCAGGTGCCTGCTTTCCTGTGCAGGCAGACTGATTTACTTTGTGCCTGCGGGCGGACGGGTAAACCGGTAAATATAAAGAAAGGCCAATTTCTTTCGCCTGATGAGATGAAAAATGTGGTCGAAAAGGTTCGTGCCTGTGGAAACGGCCAAATTATACTCACCGAGCGGGGGACGTTTTTTGGCTACAATCGGCTGGTCAACGATATGACGGCCATTGAGACTATGAAAAAGCTCGGCTGTCCGGTCGTTTTCGATGCAACCCACAGTACCCAGCTGCCGGGGGGACTCGGCGATGCAAGTGCAGGCCGACGGGAAATGGCTCCGATACTTGCAAAAGCAGCAGTCGCCGCCGGCGCAAATGGCCTTTTCGTCGAGGTCCACACCAAACCGGAAAAGGCAAAATCAGACGCTGCCAGCATTATGCCGATAGATTGGCTCGAAGATTTATTGGGCGTGTGCAAAAAGATATTCGAGGTCGTGCAGAAGTAGATAGAAATGGCCGAAGAAAAAAAGTATTTGTATGGCCCGGTGCCTTCACGGAGGCTCGGACTTAGCCTGGGCGTTGATATCGTGCCGTTTAAGGTATGCACCCTCGATTGTGTCTACTGCCAACTCGGTGGGACCACTGAAAAGACCCTTGAACGCAAGGATTATGTCCCTGTTGAGGCGGTTTTGGCTGAGCTAAGAGACAAATTGGCCGAGGGGATAGAAGCTGATTTTATCACTATCAGCGGTTCTGGCGAACCGACACTGAACTCGCGGCTCGGAGAGCTTATAGACGGCATAAAAAAAATCACCAATATTCCTGTAGCTATACTAACCAATGGCACGCTGTTATACAAACAGGATGTGCGGGCGGATTGCGCACGGGCCGATGTTGTTTTGCCTTCTTTGGATGCTGGCGATGAGCAGACTTTCCAGAGGGTAAATCGCCCCCACTCCGCATTAAGTATTGAAAAGCTGATTTCGGGTTTATGCGAATTTAGGAACGACTTTGCCGGCCGGATATGGCTTGAAGTGTTTTTTATCGAGGGTTTTAATACTGATACCGAGCAAATTGCCAAAATCAGGGATGCTGTAAACCGCATTCGTCCTGACAAGGTCCAGCTCAATACAGCCGTTCGGCCTACAGCCGAGCCGGGTATCAAAAGCTTAAACGCAGAAAAGCTGCAGGCTATTGCCGAAGAGCTGGGCGAAAAGTGTGAGGTTGTGGCTGATTTTTCACCAGGACGGCACGGCGGGAACATCGAAACTAAGGCTGAAGACCTGTTATCAATGCTGAAACGCAGGCCTTGCTCGCTGAGTGACATATGCTCAGCTCTGGGCATAAACCGAAACGAAGCCTTAAAATATATCGCTCATTTCCAACAACAGGGGGTTCTCGATTCCGAGAAAAGGGATGGAGTAATCTTTTTCAAGGCGAATTAAGAGCTAAGTCTTGGCAGGTCGAGACAGACCGATAAAAATTTATGTGAATTTGCACCTAATTTGCCAATATTCGTATTCAATTTGTAAAGACAGCGGTCTTATTGGCCGATAAAAGCGTTGTAGCGTTTTCCAAAGCTTCGATTTTATCGCTTCTGCCGTAAAAATTGAACTTTAGGTATAAGTTATCGGCTTTTAGACCGATAAGGGATATAGGCGATTGTAGGAATTCGGACAAGTAAACACCAGAATGAAAAAAAAGAAGCAACAACTGGTTTTGAACAAAGGGACAGAGAAGTTTATATTCCGTTACGACGGCGGATGTGAAGATAAGCTTCTCGACGCCCTTATCGAACAGGCAAAGGATAAACGGACGAATTTCGATTGGTTCGATGCAGCGGTCCTCAGTTACAAACTGACACAATCGCTTATTAACCAGGCAGACAAACTTTTAGCTCTCCGTAAGGAGTCCCCGGCACTGCCGCAGGTATGCGAAAAGAACCCTATGGTGTAATAACGAATGAGCCCTTTTGAATAGGTAGGTGTGATTATGGAAGATAATGTAATTGTCCAGGATTTCCTGAATTACCTGAAATTCGAAAAACGCTTTTCCGAGCATACAGCCAAGTGTTATGGTGCGGACCTGGAGCAGTTTAGCCGGTTCCTGATTAATCGCTCCGATAGTGGCACGCAGGATGGCGAGCATACCTCGTTTGCTGCCCAGCAGCAAGGCACCGCTACAGCCGTAGCCACCCGGACAAATCTTAAAATTGACCAGTTACTTCTTTCAGTGGATATCAATTCCGTTAGAGCGTATCTGGCTTCTCTGAATGAGAAACAATA
>CAYYFT010000108.1:0-1628 GCA_964471015.1 uncultured Pirellulales bacterium
TGTGAAAGAAGCTCATCAACATTCAGGAAATGCTCGCTTAAGGCAAACCGCAGCAGTGAAGCTTCTAAAAGTGCTCTGGGTGTGTCGCTGTTTTTAAGCGACCATCGCAATTTTTCAAGTGTGGTTATATTGTAAACAAGAGCGGCGACGTCAAATTTTTCAGCTAACCGGCCGGCCCGCTGCCGTTGTTCAGCGGTCAAAATCAAAAGTTCGCTTTCAGCCCCTGCGCTTTTTACCACCATTAAATCCCGCATATAATCGATAAGCGCATCGACAAGCTGCACCTCACCCAGACCTGCGTTGATTAAATCCTCTGTTGCGTCGAGTGTTCCGGCAGCGTCGCTGTCGCCGATTTTGGCAATGAGATTGCAGATTTTTTCACTGTTCGGACAGCCGAGAAACTCTTCGAGCAGCTCAGCCGTCAGAGGTTCGACACCGGTGCTTATTAACCTATCCAGCAAACTCAAGCCATCTCTCATCGAGCCGTTTGCCATTTTCGCCAGGGGTAAAATTAAATCCTCTTCGTATTTTATTTTTTCCTGTTCGAGTATGGATTTGAACTGGCCGGCGATAAGATTAGGATTTATATTGTTAAAATCGAATCTCTGGCAGCGGGACTGGATTGTGGGGATGACTTTGTTCGGCTCGGTGGTTGCGAAAATGAACTTAACGTGGCTGGGCGGCTCTTCTAATATCTTCAGCAGCGCATTAAATGCTGACGTGCTGAGCATATGAACTTCGTCGATAATATAGATTTTGAATCTTGCCCGAGCCGGCCGGTAAATTGCGTTCTCACGCAGTCTGCGAACCTCCTCGACACCATTGTTTGATGCACCGTCGATTTCGATGACATCGATATCTTCACCGAGATTGACTGCGATGCAGCTTTCACACTTGCAGCACGGCTCTGTGGTTGGAGCGTCAACGGCAAGGCAGTTGAGAGATTTTGCCAGAATCCGTGCCATAGTTGTTTTGCCGACGCCGCGGGTGCCGGCAAACATAAAGCCATGTGCGACTTTGCCGGTCTTTATAGCGTTTTTGAGTGTCTGGGCGATAGGGTCCTGGCCGATGACTTCATCGAACGTCTGCGACCTGTATTTTCTGGCTAAAACCGTGTATGCCATAGATATTTACTATTTCAAATTTTCTATTTTCTATTTACTGATTCGTAAGGTTTTTGTGGAAGACGCGAAAAGAGAAGTCAACTCCTTACCCTCATTCAACAAAGGAACTACTCGTGATTTCGGAAGCAACTTTTCATCAATTACAAATTCGAGCCAGAAGCAACTCTCGTCCACCTCTTCCAGGACAATATTCAATTTTGCAGTAAAGCTTGCCCGTGACTGAGCAATACAAGCAGCACGATAGTTTGCGCCAACTGAAGTGCCGCATTTAATCAATTGTGTCCGGACATGCCTGCCCAAAGATGTATTTGGTAATACCATCGCAAGTTTGACACAGCGGTGAGCGAAATCTTTTGTCCTTTTTTTGAGCTCCTCACGGTCCATCTGCTACGCTAAATAATAAATCGTAAATAATAAAATAGTAAATTACAAAAGGTGGCCGGGTTTACCCACAGCACAACCCAGCTCTCGCTTATGGCTGCTCGGTTCCCCGCCTGACCAGAT
>CAYYFT010000108.1:1728-5373 GCA_964471015.1 uncultured Pirellulales bacterium
CCACAGCACAACCCAGCTCTCGCTTATGGCTGCTCGGTTCCCCGCCTGACCAGATTCACGGGCTCGGCCTGCATGGGACCCGGCCAAAAAATTTATTATTGACTATTTTCTATTGGCTATTTTTAATATTCTTCCCAATGATAAGCAATCAATGATAAATAATCAATAGTAAATAATCGATTTCCAAGGGGATTTATTATGAAAGTCAGAATCGAAGATACCTGCACTTCCTGCGAACTATGTGTGGATACCTGTCCTGACGTCTTTGAGATGGGGCCGGATATGGCACAAGTTATCGTTGACGAGGTTCCACCGGAATTCGAGGAAGCCGTTCAGCAGGCCGCTGATGAGTGCCCCGCCGAAGCAATTGTCGTTGAGTAAACCCCGTTAGAAAGAAAGCTCCGTCCTTCGGATGGGGTAAAAAGTACATAGCCTGAGCTTTCTAACGGAGTGAATCAGCCCGACAGCTCCCTGCTTCTGTCGCGGGCTTTTTTGATAGCCGCCTCAATCAGTGGCCCGAATTTGCCTTCTGTTAAAACTTTAAGTGCCGCCTCGGTCGTTCCGCCGGGCGAGGTAACCTTTTGGCGAAGTTGTGCAGGCCTTTCGCCCCTGCCGTCGGCTTCAACTGCAAGCAAGCCGGCGCCTTTAGCGGTTTGGAGAACCAAATCTTCAGCCACCTCGTCGGATAGGCCTAACTCGACAGCTGCTTTTATCATTTCTTCCATTAACAGGAAATAGTAAGCGGGTCCGCTTCCGCTCACAGCCGTTACCGCATCTATTAGTCCTTCATTATCCACAACTACGGCTTTACCCACTGCTGAAAATATAGCCATTGCCTTTTGAAGCATCGGTTTAGCCTTTTCGTTAGCAAATAAAGCGCTGGCTCCTTCACCAATCAGGGCCGGTGTGTTCGGCATAACACGAACTATTGCCGTATCGCCGAGGACAGCGGCAATTTTAGCGACTTTTATACCCGCTGCGATTGATATTACGAGTGTGTCGGCTCCGACAGCATCCTTTATACTCTGCAGGGCATCAGTCATATTCTGGGGCTTAACACTTAGGACGAGAATGTCGGCTTTTGCAGCCAAAGCCGTGTTACTATCCGCCTTCTGAACACCATACCGCTTTGTCAGAAAGTCGAGTCTTTCCGGGCGGATATCGCTTATAAAGATATTTTCGGGTTTGTAAACTCCTGCGCCGATTATGCCCTTTATCAGGGCCTCAGCCATATTTCCGCTACCGATAAAACCGATTGTCTCCACTCCCGTAAGGGATGGCCTAGCCATTCTTTCTCCTTGTCAAAAACAACCGTCTCACGGTTGTCATCCCGAGCGAAGTCGAGGTATCTCACTTTCAATTTCCAGCTTATAGACTTATAATTCTATCAACAGATTCAAGGTAAATATAAATCCAATTGGAGACAATGGCAATGCAAAAACAAGTTAAATACGAAGAGGCAATCAGGACCAAATATCCCGAGCAGGTGGTAATCGCCATCGCCAGAGACAAAACCGGCCGGGCTAATCCAGTTACATTGGGCTGGACGATGATTGTATCGGGTGCTCCACCGATGATGGCCATAGCCGTTGCAAAGAAGCACTATTCAATCGAGACTATCCGGTACTCGAAATGCTTCACCATTGCTTATCCATCTTCGGAGATGGCCGATGCTGCACTTTTCTTCGGCTCGAAATCCGGCAGAGACGTCGATAAATTCGCCGAATTTGATGCACAGCATGGCCAAGTCCATTGCGAAACCGAACTTGCCGAAGCGATTGATTCGATCCTGCTTAGCGATGCTGTGGCGAATTTTGAATGTGAGCTTGAATCAGAAACAACAGCTGGCGACCATATAATCTTTGTCGGCAAAGTCGTTGCCTCACATACAAGCGCTGAGACAAAAAAGCGACTTTATACAGTTGGCCCAGGCCACAAATTAGGTTCAGTTTCATAAAAAAGATGGAACCTTTTTCATTCCCCATCCGACTTCTATAATAGAACTATGCGAAAAAGCAGGGACCAGATATATGATGAACTGCTTGTCCTCAAGTGCCAGTCGGGTAACAAAGCTGCGTTTGAAGAACTCGTCGGAAGATGGGAGAAACGGCTCTGGCATTACGCATACAAGGTAACCGGCTCAGATTCCGCTGCGTGGGACATCGTTCAGGAAACCTGGTTGGCAATTGTCAAAGGCATCAGAAAACTGAACGAGGTATCTGTCTTCCCGCGATGGGCTTTTAGAATATTAAACAATAAATGCACAGATTGGCTGCGTAAGCAACATTTGCAATATAAGCTCGACAACGAGCTTTCCAGGCAGGTGCAAAATGAATCCAACGCAAGGCAAAACACCAACGTAAAATCCGAATTGCTGCGTGCAGCCGTTATAAAACTATCATCTGAACAGCGAGTATTGCTAATGCTGCGTTACCACGAAGACTTTGATATAGGGCAGATAGCGGAAATTCTTGGTGTCCCTGAAGGAACGGTGAAATCTCGACTGCACCGCACACTAAATCGGTTAAAACAAACGGTGGAGCACCGTCAAAATGAATAACTTGGAAAAAGAATTGAAAAAAGTATTTAAAAGTGGACTTGGTTTTGAACCAGGTAAAGATGAATTTGAACGAAAGGAGATAGGCCAAATGAAATTAATTTTTGAAAGATTTGTAAAGGACATACGTCAGGCAAGATTAGTTTTTTGGATATTCTTTCTGCTCAGTATAGGGATGATGGTCGCAGGCTATATCGGCTTGCGCTCAGCAACAGATACCAGAGGAATGCTTTCTTGGGTGCTTTTCTTTATGATTGGCTTCAATTCTACAATATTGATGAAACTCTGGTATTGGATAGTTGACACAAAATTCAATGTCCTGAAAGAGATGAAGCAACTTCAGCTTCAAATCGCAGAACAGGCAGGCGAAAAACCAAATCCTGAAAATTAGCCGGTCAACAATTCAAATTCTTCGATGCTCAGGCAGTGCCTCAACTTCTGCAAAGCAATCAGTTCGAGCTGCCGGACCCTTTCCTTGGTCAGACCCAGGTCTTCGCCGATTTGCTGGAGGGTCTTTTTGTTCTTTCTTATCAGCGAGCCGACCAGGCCAAAATGGTTTAAGATTATATACTGCTCGCGCTGGTCAAGTTCATCCTTGATAACCTGGACCAGACTGTGGCGTGCTCGTTCGATAGCCGCAAAATCCGCTTCCGCTGTTTTTAAAAACGGCAGGATATTTGCCAATGAACCCGCTTTTCCCCTGGTCAGTTCCGTGCCTTTACCAGATACCTTTGCATACTCCTTGGCTATGCTCAATGAGGCGGTCTTGCTGAATCGAATGCCCTTTGTATAATCGAATTCTTCGACTGCTTTAATCAATGCAAAATTACCCTTGCTCACTAACTCCAGAAAATTAGCGCCACCGGCGGCATGTTTACCTGCGATGCTGACAACAAGTCGCAGATTTGCCTCGATTATCGTTTTTTTGATTGTCTCGGCCTCAGCCAAATAGTTTTCTATTTCATTTAGCCGGCCGCTGCGAACCCGGGTAAGCTTTATGCCCATTCTGGTTGCACAAGCTGAATATTTTAGATAGTTATATCTGCGGAACAGCTCGACCTCACGTTCTCGATTCAGCACAGGAGTAT
>CAYYFT010000109.1:0-2859 GCA_964471015.1 uncultured Pirellulales bacterium
AAAAAATATAAAAAACGTATAGTTACGTTGGAAGACCCTATCGAATATTTGTTGGAAAACGAAATGAGTATGATAGAACAGCGTGAAATCGGTTCTGACTGTCCGGACTTTGCGTCGGGCCTGCGGCACGTGTTACGGCAGGACCCCGATATTATTATGGTTGGTGAAATGCGGGACCTCGAAACTACGAGTTCGACAATTACCGCTGCTGAAACCGGGCATCTTGTCTTCAGCACGCTGCATACGATAAATGCTCCTCAGACTATTGAGCGTATTACAGATATTTATCCCGCAAATCAGCAGGAGCAGATTCGAACAATGTTGGCCAATACACTGCAGGCTGTTATCTCACAGACACTATTTAGGCGAATAGATGTGCCGGGGATGGTGCCGTGTATAGAAATTTTATTGTGCACCATGGCGGTAAGAAACTGTATTCGTGAAAACAGAATCTACGAAATAGCGAGTATTATTGAGACTTCCCGCCGTCTTGGCATGCAAAATATAGACAACAGCATTGCTGATATGTATTCCAGGGGTTTCATAGACAGAAATGAAGCAATTACGAGGTCAACTAACCCGGGGAAGATGGAGAAGTCGCTTGCACCTGTGGAGCAGTTTGAAGTTGTCCAGCCATCTAAGACTCCTAAATCGCGATAATCTGCAGGAATTTGCTATAACTCACTTTAATTTCTACCCTTACACTCACCGGCAAAATCCTCGGAGGAGCACCGGCATAGTTTTATAACAAAATTCTTGATTTTTTTATTTTTTTAGCGATAGTATGAGCTAAATACCTAAAGGGCGGTTAGCTCAGCTGGATAGAGCGCCTGCTCGACACGCAGGAGGTCGTTGGTTCAAGTCCAATACCGCCCATTGCTTTAGGCCCTTGCGAGTAGATAGTTCGTAGGGGGTAACTATGGCAAAAGGGTTATATTTGGTGCCTCAAACAAAAATTCCTGCATTTAGAACAACAGGATATACCGATTATATTAATTCGAAAAGAGATACAGCATGACTAATTACGAAAGATTTGTGAAAGCAATTAATCGGCAACGGCCTGACAGGATATTGACATACGATTTCGCAAACAATAAGAAACTGCTGGCGAGATACGGCGGTTATGACGGGACGAAAAAATACGCCTTCGAACAGATAGTCGAAATAAACGCCAAAGCTTTCAAGGGAATCGGGCTTGATGTTACACACCATATATATGACCCGGCAAAATCGTGGATGGGCACAAAGATTGATAACTGGACACGCTTTTTGGGAGTAAATCCGGACGGCTGGGAGGTGGCCCGGAAGGGAGGAACAGACTGGATTTCAAAAAGACCTTTCTCAAACTTAAAAGAGCTTGAGAAAAATATGCCCAGCATTCCAAAGTATGAAGAAGTTAAGAAATGGTATGAACCATTTATCAAACATATAAAAGAGGTCTTTGGTTATTATGACCTTGTCTTTGTCGGAGCAGTTGAGGGCCCTGTGAGCGATTCTTACACATATACCGGTATGGAGCTGTTTATGACAGCAATTTATGATGCTCCGGAGCTTATTTTACAGATTATGGATTGTACCGCCAAGTTTTCGGCTTATATCGCGAAGGTGTTTGCCGAAAATGCGTCGGCACCGCTGCTATTTATGGGGGAGGACATTGCCTGTGATACAGGACCAATATTCAGTCCGAAGTTTATAACCGAACACGCCCTTGGCCGATGGAGACAGATTAGTGAGCCGATTAAAGAGAAGGGTTTTAAGCTTTTGTTTCATACTGATGGAAGATACGGTGAACTTTTACCAATAATATTTGACGAATTCGGGGTTGATGGCCTTAATCCCATAGAGAGAAATGGGTGCAACGATATTTTTGAAATAAGAAGACTGTACCCTGACAAGCTGCTTTTTGGAAATGTATGCTGTGCAATTACCCTGCCGCAGGGTAATATTTACGACGTTGAAGATGAAACATTGGAGTTGATAGAGAAAATCGGTCCGCAGAGAGGTATAATAATAGGCTCTTCCGGCGAAGTTCATAATTTAGTTCCGCCGGAAAATACTGTGGCAATGTATAAAACAGTTCATAAATATGGAATGTATCCCATCGATGTAGAGAGAATTAGAAAACGACGCAGCGAAATAAGAGACAAGCTGAATACTCGACGAGAATCGAGAGCCGGTTTAGGAGAGTACCACAAATGTATGAGGAATTAAGAAAAGCAGTTTGTAAGGCTAATATTGAGCTTCAAACTCAAAAGTTGGTGGTTTATGGTTGGGGCAACGTCAGCGGCATAGACCGTGCAGCAGGGGTAGTAGCTATCAAGCCCAGCGGTGTTTCATATGATGAGCTTACTCCCGATAAAATGGTATTGCTTGATATGGACGGAAATAGTGTTGGAGGGAATCTCAAACCTTCGTCAGACACATCGACTCATCTTGAGCTTTATAGAAGTTTCAAAGCTGTCGGCGGCATATGCCACACCCACTCCCTGCATGCGACAATGTGGGCTCAGGCCTGCAGAGAAATTCCCTGCTTTGGTACTACCCATGCTGATTATTTCTATGGCTCGATACCTGTTACTGAGGCGATGACGGTCGATGAGATAAAAAGTAATTATGAGCTGAATACAGGCAGGGTTATTGTTAGGCGCTTTGCCGGTATCGACCCGATACAAATGCCGGGGGTGCTGGTTGCCAATCACGGACCTTTCACATGGGGCGGGAAGTCCGCCGAAGCTGTTGAAGCCGCAGTTGTATTAGAGCAAATAGCAACAACAGCTTTGGGTACTATAATGATAAATCCGAATCAGAATCAAATAGAGAAGCCTCTTTTGGATAAACACTACCTTCGTAAACACGGCA
>CAYYFT010000109.1:2959-5340 GCA_964471015.1 uncultured Pirellulales bacterium
ATTATTGCTCGGATAGACTTATAGGAGTCGTAACTTTTGTGCCTCTAAACATAATATTGACTCCGGTATTGGTTGTATCAGGCTCGAAGAAAGGAGTGTCCAGCACCAATTGAGCTTAGGCTCACACTTAATTGGTGCTGGACAAAAGTATCAAAATCATCAGTGCTGGCTTGGGCTTGAATTACCAACTGTCCTATAAAAAGTGTCCCCTGCTTTATGGAAGCGATACACCTTTTGCTTGAAGGTTACTTGCTGTCTCAAGTGAACCGGCGATTTTTTGCTTCTGATGTTTTTTTTACTATACTTTAAGTAATGGCGGGTAATGAAGAGGCTTCCATACTTTATTTTGAGCTTCTTACCACTATAACTGAGGGAAAATAAAACGCTCGCTGACTGAGTATTCACAATTTATCGGGAAAAAACTTATTTTTCGGAAAAGAACTTATTAAATGGCAATAGATTGAGGTGACCAAATGAAATCTGCGCAAGGTATCTCCAATACCCTTACCCCTAAAACAAGAACCGACCTTCCGTTTGGCGAACTGCTTGTATCCAAAGGTCTTTTGGGTCGTGAAGAATTAATCAAAGCGCTAAACGAACAGCACGAGGAGGGTGGTCGACTCGGTGAGGTATTGCTTCGACTGAAAATGCTAAGCGGTGAGGATATCACGCTGGCTCTGGCCGAACATCTCTCAATGGAGTATGTCCGCCTCGATGATATTACCAAGATAGATATGAATATTGCTCGGATGCTGCCTGAGGCTATCACCAAACGATTTTGTCTTGTGGCCATTGGTGAGATAGATGACAAAATTATCGTGGCGATGGCTGACCCGCTTAATGTTGTAGCAATAGATACAATCACACTGAAAATAAAACGTCAGATTAAAGTAGTAATTAGTTCGCCTCAGGAAATTCGCCAGGCAATAGAGGCGATTTATCATGGTTCTGATGTCGAGGAACAGCAGCTCCGCGACCTTGTAGATATCGAAGTTGACAAAGAGGGCAAGATAGCGTCGATTGTAGAAGATACCTCGGAAGCAGATTTAGACAGCGAAGCAGCTGCAACGAAAGCACCTGTGATTCGTTTTGTTGACTTGCTACTAAGCCAGGCGGTCAAAAGCAGGGCAAGTGATATTCATATCGAGCCGCAGGAAAAGTCTGTGGTGATTCGAATGCGAATTGACGGTGTGCTTCGTGATATGGTTCCGCCGGCCAGGAAGATGCAGGCCGCAGTGATTACCAGGATTAAGATACTCTCAGAGATGGATATTGCCGAACGCAGATTGCCCCAGGATGGGCGATTCAAAATAAGAACCTCCGGCAGAGATATAGATGTGAGGGTCTCGGCGATTCCGACAATATACGGCGAAAAAGTGGTGATGCGAATCCTTGACGCATCAGCGATAAGTCACGACATAGACCAACTCGGATTTGAACCTGAATGTCTTAAGGAGTTTAAAACCATATTGTCACAACCGCACGGCATCATAGTTGTCACCGGCCCGACCGGCAGCGGTAAAAGTACTACATTATACTCGGCGCTAAATTACCTGAGGGACCCGACGAAAAACATTACCACGGTTGAAGACCCTGTCGAATACCGTCTGGCTGGGATTAACCAGATTCAAATCAAGCCGGAAATCAATCTCGATTTTGCAAAATGTTTGCGGGCGATTTTGAGACAGGACCCGGACATAATTTTAATAGGTGAAATCAGGGACAAAGAAACAGTTGAGATTGCGATAAAAGCGTCTTTGACCGGCCATTTGGTCTTGAGCACGTTCCATACCAACGATGCACCCAGTGCGATAAGTAGATTTGTCTATATGGGAATTGAGCCGTATTTGCTGGCTTCGACGCTCAATTTAGTCGTTGCTCAGCGACTGGTACGAAAAATCTGTGATCGTTGCAAAGAGCCTGTTGAACTCAGCGAAGAAATTCTCAAGCGCCTGAAGATTGACCCCGAGCAGGCCAAAGATGCTGTCTTTTACCACGGCCGAGGCTGTAAAACTTGTGGAAATACAGGTTATTTGGGTAGATTGCCCATATTTGAGTTCCTCGTTATAAATAGTGATATGCGCGAAAAGCTCATTAGCGGTGTCAATGAATCGCAAATAAGAGCAATGTCACGTCAAAAAGGATACGGGGGGTTACTTGAAAGTGGCGTGAGTAATATGCTGAAGGGCTTAACTACCGCCGAAGAAGTCCTTAGTACAACGTTTACGGAAGATATAAAAGCGGAATAGCGGGGGGCAGTCTTTTGGCAAGTTTTCCGAAATAGTAAACCCCGTTAGAAAGCTCAGGTGGGGCTTTAGACCCCGCCCTCGCTGCACATTTTTTACCCCGCCCAAAGGGCGGAGCTTTCTTTCTAACGGGGT
>CAYYFT010000110.1:0-5329 GCA_964471015.1 uncultured Pirellulales bacterium
AAGATATGAACGACATCAAGGTGGAAGAGTGGCAGGAATGGAATATTGCGATGCAAGAGTTTCTTGACGACAACCCTGACGTGAACCTGGCCAATGTTGCGACAATTACTATCGGTTTCGGTGACGGCAGCGGTGAAGACCCAGGTATCGTGTACTTTGAGGACATCATAGTGCATGTGACCAGATGTGTCCTTGCGGAGCGTGATGACGATTTTGCCAGGGTTGACTACGCTCCGGGTGGTGTAGTTGCCGGCGATTGCGTGGTAGACAGTCAAGAGCTTGAGGAAATAGCACGCGCCTGGCTTTATCGAGATAGCATCGTTCCTACGAAAAACCCGAACGATGTCAATCTTGTTTTGTATTATCAGTTTGAGGAAGGAGATGGCAATAAGGTATATCCCCATCCTTCGGGCAGGCTGAACGACCCTTGTATCTGGAGCGGGACTTTCTACAATAGCGCCCTTGATCCACCGAAAGATACAGCCTCATGGGTGACACCCGGCGTACCCGGCATAGGCGGAACCGGCTGCATCTACATGGACGGCACCATGGGCTGCAGGCTTAGTTGTGGAAAAGGTAGACACGCGGATCTCGGAATCGGTCCAGAGCCACCTGCTACAAAAGGAATGACTCTGTCCATCTGGGCCAAGTGGTTAGGACCACGCTACTGGAACTCCTATCTCCTTTCCAAGGGTCAGGGCTTTATGGGTAAAAGAGACGGCTATTCTGAAAACAAGATGATATGGACATTCTGGATTAGTGCCGACATCCCTAGTGCAATTGGCCTCGGGCATTTTGCATCTGATGATGATGCCACACCCGATTTGGTATCCCCTGAGGGTACAATGGATCCGTTTATCGGCCAATGGGCGCACGTAGCCGCCACGTTTCCACATCCTTCGGGAGACGTGAACGACGCGAACGACTATGCCAGGCTCTATCTCAATGGCACCCAAGTAAGTACCGGGCCATGGAGATTAAGTCACGGGGATGATCCCAATATAATTTTGACAATAGGCACAACCAGCGATCAAAATGCTTGGCCCGACTCCCCTGCAAGCTTTTATGGCTACCTGGACGAAGCCCGTATCTACGACCGTGTACTGGAGCCCAACGAAATAGCGTATCTGGCTGACATGAGCCCTGAAGACGGCAAACTGCAGACTCCGGTGTCGTCAGGCGCTGAGGTGTACGAGGAAGAGCCGGTAGGCGAGAGGATACTCAACTTCAAGGACTTTGCCGTTATAACGGATATGTGGCTTGAGGAGCAACTGTGGCCGTAGTTGGCTTTGATGCGGTGCTAAGAGCGTGAGATTGCCACGCTTCCTCCTTCGCCAAGGCTACGGAGGACAGGCGAGGTACGAATTAGTCGTTAGTGAATGGTGAATTGGTTGATTGGGTCCCAGATAAAGACATTCTGGGGTCTACGCCAGCCATAAAAACGGCTAGGTAAACTGCGCTGCGAGGGGGAAATATATCCACATTAAACATAATTTCGTATACAATAGTATGTAGATAATAAGGCATTTTGGGGACTGATTGGGCGTGGTGACAAAATGTCCGAATTTGACAGTCAAAGGTTTAAAGAATACTGGAGAAAGACCGAGGTAATCAGAGAATACCAGCGGATACTCTATACCTTTGGAAATATGAAGCTGCCTTATGTATTTGCAGCTGAACACGGCCGTTTCAAAAACAGGACAGTGGTCAGGAAAGGTGTTGTTCTGGTAGAAAAACCACATATACTTTTGCCGTGGTATAAGGGTGGGCCAGAGTTTAGAGAAGGATTTGAACACGCTAACGCATTTCCTCCTGACGCTGTTTATCTGCTGAGGACTATGGGTCTGCCTTATTCTCAAATGACCAACAAGCCTGTAGCCACAGAACAAATCGAATATGGCCGTCTAAAGGATGTTTTAGAACAATTGGACAAAAAGTTAGAGGAGCAGGAGAATACGGAAACAGGGCTTATAAAAGGTGCCCCCGGTGGAGCAGATGTTTCTTTGATGAGATATTCGATAGGGCTTATAATTAAATCTGCTCCAGAAAATGTGAAGGAGTTTTTCGAGCACCTGAGGAGACAGAGAGGAGAACCGATAAGGCCTGATGAAAAGATTACCGATGATGACATAAGAAGATTGTTTGAATAGAGACACCGTTGCTATGCCGTATAATATTCGAATAGTAAGCACATATCCGCCGCGAAAGTGCGGCGTAGGGACATTTTCACGGGATTTGGCTAACGCTTTAGAGCATTTCACCGGCGAAGTCGGCCATATAAGGGTCAGTGCAATTGATAATGAGGGTCTGCCTTATGATATCCCTGTGGACCTGGTTATCGACCAGAACAAGCCTGAATCGTGGAGCCATGCTATAAAGGACATTCCGGCCAGAGCAACCGAAAGCACGAATCCTACTGTTGTCATATTACAACACGAGTATGGTCTCGACCCCGACAAAGCCGGCAATGCCGGCGAAGGAACTAATTTCATTGATATGGCGAAGGCATTTACCTCCAAAGAGCTAACGACGCTGGTGTATCTGCACACTGTTCTCGATGAGCCGGAACCGTATAAAAAAATGGTTTTACAGGAGCTTGCCAGGCACAGCGACGGCTTAATTGTTACAACCGAAAGCGCCATCGGAATTCTCGAATCAAACGTATATGGAATCGACCGTTCAAAACTCAAACATATCGACCATGGTATTAGAATGCAGCATCCTTCTCATTATGACCGGTTGGCGATAAAAGAAGAGCTGGGGCTGAAAGACCACCTTTTAGTTACAACGCTGGGGCTGTTATCGCCTGACAAAGGATTGCAATACGGTATTCGAGGCTATGGGAGGTTTCTGCAGGAGTCCTGCACGGACGGCCAGAGGAAAAATATTGTGTATCTAATTGCCGGCCAATGCCATCCTGATTTTGTAAAAGCAGAAGGCGGCAGGGAATACGAGGGGTATCAGGATATTCTCACCCAGGCACTGGAAGAATCCAGGCTGAGATGGTGCAAAATCAGAGAACTCAGGGAGGTGGACTTTGAGAAATATGATGTTGTTTTTCTTGACGTGTTTCTGGATGAAAAGATTTTGTTGAAGCTTTACGGCGCAACAAATGTTATGTTGCTGCCGTATTTAGATATGCAGCAGATATCAAGCGGTATATTGGCGGATACGCTGGGAGCAGGCAGAGTTGCGATAGCAACGAAGTTTAGATACGCTTTGGAATTGATACATTCGAACCGGAAGTGTCCGCCCGGCCTTATCTTAGGTCGCCATACGAGAGGGATTTTGGTTGACCCCAGTGAGCCTTCGGTCGAGCAGATAGCCGAAGCTCTTGATTATCTGGTCTTCAACAAGGATAAACGCCTTAGAATGGAAAGGCAGGCTCACCAAAGGGGTTATCAGATGAGGTGGCAAAATACGGCTTGGGCGTTGCTGCAGCATATCGAATTTGTCAGAGAGCAGAAGGAAATAATAACCGGCAGAGGGATAACCTTCGAAAGGGAAAAGCCATCTCTATACTCCAGCAAAAAAGGCAATCAGCAGCCACCCCATTAGAATAGATGAGACCTTAGGCAGTAGGGCAGGCAGGGGTTAGCAGGTTATGTTGTTGAGGCAGATTTGAGCGTTTCTTTTTAGGCGTTCGAGGCCTAAACGTATAAAAGCTGAGTCGGCAAATTTAGCTTCAAAATCAACTTCAGTCATATTCAAGATTTCATTAAGATTAAGTTTTGCCCTGTCATTATAGAACCTGAACTGCTTGTTTTTGCATACGGGGGCATCCGTTTGATAGGGACAGGCGAGGACACATTCGTCACAGCCAAAGAGACGGTCGCCCATCTTTCGGGCTAAATTAGCTGGTATCTCGCCTTTGTATTCAATTGTCAAATAGCTGATGCACTTATTGGCGTCGAACCGGCCATCGGGTCTCAAGGCGCCTGTCGGGCAGGCAGTTAGGCACTTATTGCAATTTTGACAATCGGCTTTGATTGGCTCATCAGTTTGCAGTTTCAGACTGGTTACTATTTCTCCAAGGAGGAGCTGCGGTCCGAGTTCGGGATTGATGAGCATATGATTTTTACCAATGAAGCCGAGGCCCGCGCGTGCGGCCAGTACTCTTTCGGCTAAGGGAGCTGAGTCAACACAAATTTTGAAGTCAAAGCCGGTGCCGGCGGAGGAAGCTATAAAATCAATCAGCTTGCGCAATTGCTTTTTTATAAATGGGTGATAGTCTTCGTATTGAGCGTAGTTTGCTACTGTGCCTGTTGGGTCTGGAGTTTGCTGAGGACGAGATTGCCGCACATCGCTTCGCGATGCTCGCAATGACGAAAGGCAAGGTGGAGTGTAGTTTAAGCCGAGGCATATTATTGATTGAGCATTTTTTAATAGTTTGGCGGGATTTGTGCGTTTGTCGAGATTGTCCCGCATATAGTCCATTCGGCCTGCGTGGCCGAAGGCAAGCCAGTCGGCGAACAATTTGAACTGCTCGTTGTTTAGAGCAGAGGCATCCGTTATGCCGGCCAAGTCAAAACCCAATTGAAAAGCTTTCTGCTTTATATCCTCGGCCAAACCCATAGCGTTTTATTATACTAAATCCGGCTGCAGACGCTACAAAACAGTTGCAAGTAGGAAGCAAAGGCGTTATTATAACCGTCGTTAATCCAAGGGGATAAGAGAATGGCAGAAGAGTTAATCGGTATAATAGGCGGCACAGGGCTGGGTGATGCTCTGGGTGAGCATATAATTGACGGAGAATTCTGCGACATCGAAACGCCGTTTGGCAAACCCAGCGCAGCCATCATGGTCGGCAGGTTAGGGACAAGGAAGATTGCATTTCTCAATCGGCACGGCAAGGGGCACAAACTTTCGCCGAACGAGGTTCCGTTTTTAGCCAACATTTTTGCATTGAAAAAGCTTGGTGTCCATACGCTGATATCAAGCGGGGCGACGGGTTCGCTTCGCAAGGAAATTGCTCCGGGTGATTTGGTGATTGTCGACCAGTTTATCGATAAGACGTTCAAACGGCAAAGCAGCTTTTTCGGCGGGTTCGGAGCGGTGCACTGCGAGATGACTGAGCCGGTTTGCGGACGGGTTCGAAAGCTGCTTTGCGATGCAGCAGAGACAATCGATATAAAGACGCATCCGAGCGGCACATATATTTGTATGGAAGGTCCGCAATTTTCCACACGGGCTGAATCGCTAATGCACCAGAAGTGGGGCGGTGATTTGATTGGTATGACGGCTATGCCGGAGGCGAAATTGGCCAGAGAAGCGCAAATCTGCTATGCTCTGATTGCACTGCCGAGCGATTATGACTGCTGGCGAGCCC
>CAYYFT010000111.1:0-5245 GCA_964471015.1 uncultured Pirellulales bacterium
CAAAGGCTGATAGGCCTGGCACAGCATCGCCATCAACAGCAATTATTCAGAATGGATGAAGAATCCACAGAAATGTTATCCGATGAACAGTATGAAAAGATTCTACAAACCTACAAAAACAATTTGGAACAGGCTGACATCGTTTGCCTGCAGGATTACGATAAGGGTTTGCTGGGTTCATCGCTTTGCAGACAAATGATACAGTTAGCGACACAAGCGAATAAAAAGGTTCTTGTCGACCCTTCGCTCAGAGATGATTATTCAAAATACACCGGCGCCACACTCATTACGCCAAACAGGCAGGAGGCTTCAATGGCGGTTGGATTCGAGATAAAAACCACAGAGACGGCCGCCAGAGCAGCACAGACCCTTACCGAGAAGTTTCAAATCGAGGCCGTAGTAATTACGCTCGACAAAGAGGGAGCGTATCTTAGAACACAAAAAATAGACGAGATTATACCCACCAGGCCTCGCAGCGTTTACGATGTTACTGGTGCCGGTGATATGGTTTTGGCAACGCTTGCGATAACTTTGGCAGCGGATTGTGATTATAAAACAGCTGTGCAGCTCTCGAACATAACAAGCGGCATTGAGGTGGAAAAATTCGGTGCTGCAACCGTGACTATCGAGGAAATTATCAATAAAATAACCGGCAAAAGCGACAAAGTCCGTTCGGTCAACTCTTTGATTAAGGAATTGGCCGAGCATCGAAGGCAAAATGCAACCATTGTTTTCACCAACGGTTGTTTCGATGTCGTACATAGGGGGCATATCGAGTTCCTGAAATTCTGCAAGCTGCAAGGTGACATTGTCGTCGTGGGATTAAACAGTGACAGCTCGGCAAAAAACATTAAAGGGCCCGACCGACCGATTAACAACCAGTACGACAGAGCCGGTATCCTTGCCGCATTGGAAACAGTCGATTATGTTACCGTTTTTGATGAGTCGGACCCTCTTAACCTAATCAAAAAAATAAAGCCTGATGTATTAGTAAAGGGGCAGGACTGGGCACAGAAGAGCATCGTCGGCGCCGAATTTGTTGAATCTTATGGCGGAGGGGTTGTTCTTGCACCACTCGTTGAAGGTAAAAGCTCGACCGCAACAATCGAAAGAATCAGGTCATTGGAAAGACAGCTCTAATGGATGAAGACGTAAAAAAGAAGATTATAGAAACGATAGAAGCGCACAAGAAAGCGATTGCCGAGCTTGAGGCCGGCGGCATTGAAACAATCGCAGCCGCCGCCAGGATAATAACAAAAGCGTTAAAACAAAACGGCCATCTTTATATCTGTGGCAACGGTGGCTCAGCTGCAGATGCTCAACATATAGCAAGTGAGCTTGTGGGCAGATTCGAACATGAACGCAAGCCACTGCCGGCAATCGCTCTGACGACCAATACATCAATAGTAACATCGATTTCCAACGATTATGGATACGAAAGTGTGTTCGCCAAGCAAGTCGAAGCGCTCGTTAAAAAAGGTGATATCCTCTGGGCCATTTCGACCAGTGGCGCATCGGAAAATGTAGTTGCTGCCGCTGAATTGGCAAAGAAAAAAGGCGCTACCGTACTGGCCTTCACAGGCAGCAACGATAGCAAGCTCGAGCGGGTAGCTGACATCTGCTTTTGCGCCAATAGCAAATCGACGGCACGAAGTCAGGAAATTCACCAGCTCGGCTTTCACATAATTTGCGGACTCGTAGAAGACAGTTTTTGTAGATAGTTAAATTAATGGTTCGACTACGCTCACCATCCCGAGTGAAGTCGAGGGATTGTGCCTGAAGATGTCTAATAAAGCAATATTCTTAGACCGCGATGATACTTTAATCGAAGACCTCGGCTACATCAATCATCCCGACCAGGTAAAGCTGCTGGATGGCGTCGCTAAGGCTCTTATCGAGCTCAAAGCTATGGGTTATAAGCTGATTGTTGTCTCAAATCAGTCCGGGGTTGCACGGAGAATGGTTTCTGAGAAGACTCTCGGTGAAATCCACAATCGCCTGAAACAACTGCTGGCTGAAAAAGGAGTATCTTTAGACCGAATTTATTATTGCCCTTATCATCCGGATGGTGTTGTTGCAAAATACCGTAAGGAAAGTAACCGGCGAAAGCCGAAGCCGGGAATGCTGCTGGCCGCCGCCGATGAGATGGACATCGACCTTAGCCAATCCTGGATGATTGGCAACAGCAGCCGTGACGTCCAGGCCGGTTTGCAGGCCGGTTGCAAAACTATATTAACAAATCACGCCTCGCGATACAAACAATCCAGGCTCAGCGAACCAAATCCAGACTATCGAGCCGTAAACATAAAAGAAGCGGTAAACATTATAAAAAAACATCACCGTTCAGCTGGTAAAAACCCGATTCAAAAGCAGCCAGCCCCAAAGACCTCGACCAAACCAACGTTAAAAACTGCAAAAGAACCTCATCAGCCACAGTCTGAAAAACCCGAAACAACCCCTGCTGAGCAAAATATTCCCGGCAACAGAACTGAACAATTGCTCAACCGTATTCTGGAACAACTTAAAAGTATGCGGAGGGATAATATGTTCGGTGAATTTTCCATAACGAAACTGATAGCCGGCATTGTGCAAATTATCGTCCTGCTTTGTCTATTGATAAGCATATGGTTCCTGATGAGCCCAACCAGACAGGACAACGCGGTGCTAATTACGCTTGCGTTTGCTATGGTTCTCCAGGTTATGGCGCTGACCTTTTACATAATGCATGGACGAAAATAATGATGCGTGAGGGTTCCCCCTAAGGCTAAGGGGGGTCCCTGAAATATATCCCGCGGAGCGAGATACCAGATGCAAAATACGAGATATGAGATATTAGTCTGGCTTCCCTCTCCGATGGGTGATGCTGTTCTCTGCACGCCGGCCCTGCGGGTCATTCGCCGGCATTTCAAATCATCCAAAATCTCATTTTTTGCTAATTCTGTCGCCCGCGAGATTTTGTCACCCAGCCGCTTCAACGATATGTGGCTGCAGCAGAAAAACAATAATCCGTTTGTGATTGCAAAAATGCTCAAGGAACACAACTTCACCCATGCAGTCCTTTTCAAAAATTCCTTCGCCTCCGCCTTAGCGGTTTTTTTAGCAGGTGTACCAATGCGCATCGGCTATGCGCGCGAAGGCCGTGGTTTTTTGCTCACAGAAAAACTTCATCCACCAAAGCTATCTACCGCCAAATTTAAACCTTTTTCTATGGTCGACTACTATCTTGCGATTCCCTCTTTGCTCGACGCTGACACCGCTGATAAAAGTCTCGAACTGCTCATCGACCCACAAGAGGAAAAGAAATTGCAGACCAAATTCCCGGAAATTGCCGAATCCGAAGGGCCGGTTGTCGTTATTGTTCCCGGCGGAGCATTTGGGCGGAGTAAATGCTGGCTCAGCGAAAGATTCGCGCAAACAGCGGATTGGCTGATTTCTAATTATAATGCGACCGTTGTTGTCTCTGTGTCACCTGACCCCGTTGAAAAGCAGATTGCCAAAGAAATTTGCGATTCGAGCAAGTCTGAGCTTATCAACTTAGCAGAGAAGCCTATAAGCCTTGGTGAATTGAAGTCGCTTTTTTCCATTGCAGATTTAGTAATAAGCAATGATACAGGGCCACGACACATAGCCATAGCCCTGCATCGCAAGGTTGTCAGCCTCTTCGGCCCGAACGACCCGGCCTGGACGGAAACTGGTTACAAAAATGAAATTCAAATAATCGGCAATGCACCTTGCGCCCCCTGCGCCAGGCCAATTTGCAAAGAAAGCGAACATTTATGTATGCAGGCAATTACAGTAGAAATGGTTTGTAATGCCGCAAAAAAATTACTCGAAACTGATCAAGGACAGTCAACTTCTAAAGCCGAGCAAAAATTTACGGAAGTTTCAAAATCGTTCTTCTGCGACAAAGATTACAAAACCGGCCTTAGCGAATTGGGCTTAACCTCCATCGATGCTGTTTTTTCTTTTAATGCAGCTAAGAACCTGACCAAAGACAATCTGCCCAGACATCGCAGCCGCTTACGATTCGAAATAAATTCGCCTCCGGCTACGCTGTTTTTGAAACGCTATGACTCACCGCCGATTTCAGCCCAGCTTAGAAACTGGCTCTCGGCTCACAGGCGGATAAGTTGTGGCCTCTTCAGCTTTGGGCCGGCAATTAAACTTACAGCCGCAGGTATAAACACGCCGAAGACTATTTCTTATGGCGAGCAATGGGATATATTCTTTGAGAAAAGAAGTTTTATAATCACCGAAAAAATCCCCGATGCCGAGTCCCTGGAGCAGAGATTGCCCGATTGTTTCAACACCCCCCCCACCGTTAAAAATTTGAAACTACGAAGAAATTTTATTGCTCAATTAGCTGCCTTTGTAAAAAAATTCCACGAAACAAAATACCGCCATCGAGACCTTTACTTTTCTCATATATTCTACAGTGACAACGGGCGGTTTTACCTGATAGACCTGGCGCGCACCTTCAAGCCAGCCTTGCTCGCCGAACGATTCCGGGTAAAAGATATTGCGCAGCTTTATCATTCAGCTCAGGGCAGGTATTTTTCAAAAACAGACCGGTTACGTTTTTATCTTGGTTACGCCGGCCACAGCAGGCTAACCAGCAAAGACAAAATATTTATCCATAAAGTAATAAATAAAACAAGGCGGATGGCACGACACGATATAAAGCATGGCAGAGCTGTCCCCTTTGCAGGCTGATTAGATTAGGATTTATGTCTGCGACAAAAAAGAAAATCGCACTAATAATAGAGCGGACAGATATCGCCCTCGGTGGAGCGGAACGTTCCGTTTTTGAGCTGGCAACTGCACTATCGGCACTTGGGCTTAAAGTGGATATACTTGCTGCAAAAGGGCAAACAAACGCTAAAAACATCCATATTTTGTGTCAAAATACCCCAGGCAAGCGCACTTGTTACTTCACGTTTGCAAAAGTGCTGAAAAAACATCTGTCGGAAAATCACTACGATGTAATACACAGCGTTTTACCGTTTGATTTTGCGGACATTTATCAGCCGCGAGGAGGCAGTTTCGCCGAAGCCATTTTGCGCAATGCCGCCAGTTACCAGAACAAATTCATCGAGTCTTATAAAAGAATAACGGCTTTTGCCAACTTTCGACGAACCATACTTTTGCGAGCCGAGAGAAGACTTTGTAAAGATTCAAACGGGCCGGTAATTATTGCGCTTTCGAAGTATGTTGCCGAGCAGTTCAAAAAACACTATGGCGCCAG
>CAYYFT010000112.1:0-5214 GCA_964471015.1 uncultured Pirellulales bacterium
CAGCTTCGCCACGAGCTTTCAGCTTGTCTTGGCAAGCTCGATGCCGCCCGGCTTATCACCGCCAGGGACAGTCTCAGCGATGTAGGTGTCGGCAAAACGGTCGATAATCAGCTTCAGCGCAGTAATTTAGGAGATTGTTTCACTGCCGGCTGCAAACGCCTTACCGAATCGTTGCGAACCCTTACTGAGATGACCCAGACACTTAATCCTGCAGTTGCCCAAACAATCGAAAAGCTCCGTTTCTCTGCTTATGCGCTTGAGAAGGATGTTGTTCTTTTCAGCGATACAACCGAAAGATTTAAACCGGTCAGGCTGTATATAATAATTAGTAGCAACCTGCCTGCCGACGTGCTTTCTTTAACCGGCCACTGCCTCGCTGGCGGTGCCGATTGCATTCAGTTGCGGGCAAAGGCCATTGACGACGATAAGCTTTTTGCCCTTGCCTCTGAATTCGTAAAGATTTGCAAGGATGCCGGCGTATTAGCGATAATAAACGACAGGGTCGATATAGCAGTTGCCGCCGGTGCTGATGGCGTCCATCTTGGCCAAAATGATTTGCCCACCGAATATGCACGCAAAATCCAGTTAGCGCCCCTAATCATCGGCAGGAGCACTCATTCCATCCAGCAGTTGCACGCCGCCTGTGAAGAGTTGCCGACTTATGTAAGTTTAGGCCCTGTCTTTGCTACCGGCACAAAGCCGACTGCTGAACCGGTCGGCCTCGATTATGTAAAACAGGGCGTGGAAATACTTGACGGCACCGGCATCGGACACGTTGCAATCGGCGGGATAACGCTCGACAATGTCGAGGATGTTTTGAATGCCGGCGCCAAGGCAATTGCCGTCTGCTCAGCGGTAACCGAATCCGCCGACCCGACAACTGCTTGCCGAGCATTAAAAGAAAAAATCGCCGCTTTTGGATAATTAACAGCCACCTATTTTCTAAAAGTAAGAAAGGCTGCCCAGTGTTCCTGTCGTCATCTCACTGTCCTGCTATCTGACTCTCTAACCCTTCATCACGGCAATACCTGCCTTTTATGCCGGTTTTTTGGGCTAAAAGCTGGTTTTTGGGAGGCAAAAAATTTTTTGAAAAATATTGATTTTTTGCTTGCAAAAAGTGAGTTATGGTTTAATATTATTAAGTATAGATTGCATTTTATTAAGTAACGGCCTGATAAATGAAAGGGTCTTGGGTTAAAGGAAATTAAGTTTATGAAAGTATTGCCTGCGATATGTCCATCGTGTAACAGTCAGTTGAACGTGAAAAGTCTTGTTTGTGAGCGGTGCCAGACGGAGATACAGGGCCAATATGAGCTGCCTTTACTGGCCAGACTTTCTCTTGATGACCAGAGCTTTATACTCGAGTTTATTAAGGCAAGCGGCTCGCTGAAGGAGATGGCTCGTCTGTTGGGGCTGAGCTATCCGACGGTCCGCAACCGGCTCGATGAGATTATCGAACGCGTCAAGCTCGCCGAAAACACTCGGGAAAATAATAGAAAGGAAAAGCTATGACTGAAATCACAGCTAATACTAAAGCCGCAAATGGTAACCGCCTGAGCCAGTGGCTCTTTAATCCTTTTAGATTCGTGGCCGGCTTCAGGACCTTGTTGTTAGGTTTAGCAATTATATTGATGAGCGCATTTGTTAGCTCGCTCAGCAATACTCATTTCGACGGTGTCCTGGACGTTCACATAGGCTTCGAAGCTCCGCTGTGGATTTTCTTTGCCGAGGGCCTAATCAATTGGATATGTATGGTGATTCCGCTGTTTTTCTTTGGTTTGATTGTGTCGCATTCTTCTTTTAGAATGATAGACGTTTTCGGAACTCAGGCACTGGCACGATGGCCGTACTTAATCACCTCTGTTGTGATGCTTCCCGAGGCCAATCAAAGATTTGGTATATATCTAATGTCCAGATTTGCTTCAACGGCCGCATCAGGCACTGTGGATTATACAGATATGTTGATATTTATCTTTGCTATGGTCGTGGCCGTTATTATGGCTGTTTGGATGGTCGCATTAATGTACAGGGCTTATGCGGTATCCTGCAATATAAAAGGTGCAAGAGCCGTGGTAACTTTCACTATCAGTTTGATAGGGGCGGAAGTGTTGTCTAAATTTGCCATACTTTCGCTGCTTAGCTGATTTCTTTCTGCTCAACAAACCAAATACTGGAAATCTGGGTTTCTAATTTGCCATAGGCGGACAAGAATCTGTAAAATCAGCAAAATTCGTGGTTAATGAACCTTTTTAAATCTGTGAGCGTTTCTGTGAATTATCCACTAACAGACAACTTTCTGTCAAAACACTGTTAATTTGGGGTGTCTTGGTAAAATTGTTAATATAGTATTCAGAGCTCTATTTTTATTATATTGATATTTGCCGCGGGTTGGCGTAACCTGTTTGTTGTTAGGAACTTAAGGGTTATGTTTTTGGCTGTGGCCTGGACTGAAAAGCAACGGCGAAAAACACATCGGTTTTATTTGGCATTGCCGGAGATTTTTTTAAGGTGCGGAATTTGGGTTATCAACAGGTTATCCACAATGCCGAAATCTTTGCAACAGCAGATTTTCCGAGCGTTTTCGTAGCAATATAGTGCAAAAAAAAGACTTCTGGGTCGTATAAGTCTTTGGGAATAAATTGTATAAGTCATTATGAATAAAAGTCATAAAAGAGGGCATTATTAATATTAATAAAGAAAGATTTGCTGAGATGACAGGAAGGGCTGAATGATAAGGAAGATAGCAGATATTTTGAAAGAGAAAGAGCGCACGTATTCTTTTGAGTTTTTCCCGCCCAAAACCGAGAAGGGAAAACTAAGGATTTTTGAAACAGCGGGTGTTTACGCGGAGCTGAAGCCCGACTGGTTTTCGGTAACATACGGGGCGGGCGGTTCTACGCGGGCGATGACGATGGAGATTGCAGATGAGCTACAGAAGCGTTTTGATGTTCCAGTGATGCACCATTTTACCTGCGTGGGACACAGTAAAAGCGAACTAAAGGCCATTCTGGGAGAGATGAAAAAAAGAAACATTCAGAATGTTTTGGCTCTTCGCGGGGATACGCCGGAGGGCGAAAAGGACTGGAAACCCGCTCCGGACGGTTTTGAGTATTGTTACCAGCTAATTGAGATGGTTCGCAGCTTCGGAGATTTCTTCAGTATCGGCGTGGCCGGCTTTCCCGAGGGGCACATCAACTGTCCGGACAAGCCGACCGACTCCAAATATATGAAGATTAAGATAGATTCCGGCGGTGAGTTTATAATTACACAGCTTTTCTTCGACAACAAGGACTATTTCGAATATTTTGACAGGATAAGAAAGGTGGGAGTGACCGTGCCTATATTGCCGGGGATTTTGCCAATTACGGACTACCAGACCCTGCTTAGATTCTGCAAGACCTGCGGTGCGACCATCCCACAGAAGGTCCATGATATTTTCAAGCCATTGGACGGAGATGCAGAAGGCACTTACAAAAGGGGCGTGGAGTTTGCTGTTCGGCAATGTGAGGAGCTGCTAAAAAGCGGCGTGCCGGGGCTGCATTTTTATACCTTGAATAAAGTTGACCCCACACGGGAGATTTTAAGCGCTATAAGGGGCTAAGCGAGGCCCGAATTTACAGAACGATTTGGCAGGAATATACGATGAAGAAACCGTTTATTTCCATCGGCGAAGCGGTGCATGCGTCAATTCCCAAGACCGCCACGTTGATGAAGCAGTTACTGGAACTCGGCCCTAATGCCTATTCGGTGCCATCTGAACCTTTGAACTATATCAAGGGTCTGATTGAATCGCAGGCGGCAGAGGGGGCTGATTATATTGCGGTCAACCTCGATGCTTTCGGCGAAGACGACCCTCAGACCGCCGTTGAAGAGATGGTCGAATACGTCAGGATGGTCCGCAAGTGGGGTAAGGCTGTGCCGGTCTGCATCGACAGCAGCAGCGATGATGTCCTGATAGCGGGGCTGAAGGAATGGTTCAACACGGACGAGAAGGTTGCCCAGCCGCTTGTCAACTCGATAAAGGTTTACACGATGAATAATATGCTGCCGCTGAAAAAGGATTACGACTATGCCTTTGTTGGTCTTTTGATGAGTGAGTCTGGTAAGTCGCATTCGGTTGACGAGCTTTATTCCGTGGCCAGGGAAATATTCAACGAAGCCGTTGGTAAGTACGGCTTTAAGCCTCAGGAGATATTTTTCGACCCGACCATATTTCCCCTGGCGATAGATATGCCGATGGAGCCCGGCCAGCCGAGTTATACCTATAAGACCCTCGAGACCATAAAGAAAATAAAAAACGACCCGGAAATGAACGGCGTTCATTTCACAGGCGGCATAAGCAATTGCGTGCGTGACCTGCCGGCCCGAAAGATCGGTGTCTGCAGGGCCTACCTTGCAAAGGCAATGGAGTACGGTCTTGACGGCGGCATTGTCAATGTTGCGCACCATTACGGTACTTCTGAGCCGGCCCAAGACTTGTTAGAGTTGGTCGATGCCTACGCAAAGATGGACGGTTCTGCTGAAAGAATGAACGAGGCTATGATGTTAATGGGCAAATTCTGCCAGGAGAACAGAAAGCCAACTGGTTAAATGGTTAAATGGTAATTGGTTAAATAGTAGATAATTACCAACCACCATGCTCTGTTGAAAAGGGTTCAGAATGTCATTTCGAGCGGCCTGTCCTCCGTAGCATTTGCGAAGGAGGAGCCGCAGGCGAGTCGAGAAATCTGTTTTTGAATAGATTTCTCCGCTTCGTCTCGACTTGTCGAGACTCCGGTCGAAATGACAGTGTGGGTTTTCAACAGAGCACAATCACCAGTTACCAATCGCCTCAGTTTAGGGGGTTAAGCACAGATAAATTTTGCCCTTGCTCTTTTAAGCGCTCTCTGTTAAGACAGAATCGGTTTGTCAAGTCAGGTATGATTTAACAGAAAGGAGTCGGACTATGGCAGAAATAAATGAAACTCCAAAGCCGGCGGAAGATTCCGGCAGCGGTAGCGAGGGTGAACAGGGTCAGATGGGCGCAGAAGTGAGCAAAGATGCTCGTATGTGGGCGATGATATGCCATCTGGCGGGGCTTGCCGGAATGATAATACCCGCTGTTGGCAACATTGTCGGGCCATTGATTATCTGGCAGATAAAAAAGGATGATTTTCCTTTTGTTGATGGGCAAGGTAAAGAGGCGGTGAACTTCCAGATTTCTATGACGATTTA
>CAYYFT010000113.1:0-5206 GCA_964471015.1 uncultured Pirellulales bacterium
TCGTGCCCGGATGCTGCGTCGGGTAACGCTTACTGAACCCTACCGCCGGGCCGTTGGCGGTAAGCATTTCGACATTTATCATAATATTCTAACATATTTATAGTAGTTCTAGGGATAAACTTATAGTAACCACAAAAGTTAATTTCTACTAAATATTAAAATATGAACCAATAATTTATTTAGGATGAATATAGAGATCAAAAAAGATGGGATCATTTATTTGGTCCCAATTAACAAGATAATTTTCTGTAAATCAGAGGGAAACTATACATGTCTTGTACTAATAGACAAAAAATTTATGGTATATCAATCTCTTAATGAAACAATTAAAACACTCTCTGATGAATACTTTTTTAGATGCCATAATTCCTATATTGTAAATCTTGGAGAGATATCTGAATTTGATCTCACTCAGAATATAATAACCCTGACGAATAAAATAAACCTCCCAGTATCAAATAGAAGAAAAAAAGCTTTTAAATGCGCTCTTAGAGAATTCACTTTAAAACATAAATGACCTAAACAAAGTGCGATTATCATAAATTCAATAACGATTATTTTAATTTTTTTAACAGTTATATAATTTACCTGTAATCATTATGATTTATAATCATTTACGGCTAATTTTAATTATTTATTGCCGACCAATTTATTGAATTGGTTAATATAAATTCTTATGTCGTATTAAAATCTTTATTCTATGAAGAAACGTAAATGGATTCTCGGGATTAGCAGTTTAATGCTCATTGCAGCATTAAATTTTGCAATTTTTGTTCGTCCTGCAAAAGCAGGGTATGTAACTTGTGATGGATATTTCTGGGTACATTGTCTTTCTGGAGAGTATATTATTCGTTGCTCATGTACAGGAGGACCAATTTGTTACGCCTCTTGGCAAGGATTTTGTGATGATGGTGGTAACTATTAAGGTTTGAAAGCTGGAACGAATTGAAGCTCTTTGGTACAATTTAAATACCAAAGAGCTTTTAAACAAAAACAATTTAAGATGAATAAATTTTTAATTATTTTACTTTGCTTCTTATTAAATCTGTTTGGATCATGCCAAGGCCCAAAGGAAGTACCAAATTATAATTCATTAATTAAATTAACAGTAATCAGATCAAATACAGATAAGTCAACTTATTCTTCAATTTTTTCAACTATAAAAAAGATTAATCTCGAGACAAATAAAGATTGCCTAATAGGTAATATTCACAACGTAAAGATAGTTAATGACGAATTATATATTATTCATGATCTATCTTCTGAAAGCAGTTTATTGAGATTTAAAATTGATGGCCACTTTTTAAATGTTATAGGTAAGGATTACGGTAAAGGACCGAAAGAAATAATGAATCCAAGAGATTTTTGGGTTAATGATAGTATCATTGAGGTTTGGTCAAGGTTAAATATAAGTCAATTTCATAAGAATGGAGTGTTTATAAAAAAGAAATTTAATGCTTTTATTCCAGGTGTTGGATTTTTTAAGTATAAGGACTATTATTACCTCTATCATAGTGCCACACCCCCATATATGTTGACAAAACATAAAGCAAATGGTAGTGTCAAAGCCCAATACCTTCCATACAATTATATTGATGCTATTTCTTACAATGACAAGGTTATTTCTTATGACAATACTATTTTATTATTCAGCTCAGTTTACGATACTATATATTCTTTTAATAATGGTAATGTGACACCAAAGGCATATTTTGAATTTGTTAATATGACTTCTCCAATGTCTTCATTAAAAAAATCGAATAATATCTCTGAGTTTTTAGTAAAACTTAAAGACAACTGTGTCATTACTAACTATTTCGAAAACACCAACTACATTTTTTTCGAGTTTACGTATGATCGTAAGATTGACTACTGCATATATAATAAGAGAGAAAATAAATCGATATACTTTAATAATAAAATTATAGATGATATGGCAGGGTTCACTTTTAGTGCTCCAGTTTGCCTAAGTAATGATGACTATTTAGTTATCCCAGTTTATTATAATGAGCTTCTTGACACGAGGGATAAGCATAATTCACAAATAGTTGATATTTATGATAATCCAATACTTTTGTTTTGTAAGATTAAACCATAATATAAATGAAAAAGTTTTATGTTAGTTCTATAGGTATCCTTCTGCTTTTAAACATAGTATTATGCATCCAATTATGGAAATACAAATTTTCAAAGGAACCTAATAAAGTTAACGATGAATTATTTTATGAATTCGAATTTCTCGTAATGTCATCATTAGAAAATTCTAATGTACCTATAAATTCTTTTCAGAAAGTGAACATTGAAAATGACACAACACCAGTACTCCTCAATAATTTAATAGATCAGCCTAAATTAATATTTTATTATAATGAATTAAGTTGTAACCCTTGCACTGATAGAGAACTTGGAAAGATAGATTCTTTATCAAAAATAATAGGAGCGGAAAATATTTACCTACTCACAAAGCGAACCTCGAATAGAAATATTTATCTTCTTAAAAGGGTCAATAATTTAAATTTGCAGATTATTTTCATTGATGACATTTTAGATATTCCAATATTTAATTATCCCACAAATTTTTATTTTATTCTTGACAAGGATTTTATCACCAAATTCTTTTTTATTCCTTCAAAGAATTATACTCCTCTAAATGAATTGTATTATTCAAGAATAGCTCAGTATTTTAAAAAAGTAGCTATATAGAATTTTATGTACCTCCAATAAATTTAAGGTAAACTTCAATCTGTTTCAATTATTTGCTGTTCCATGACGAATCTTAAATCGAATTTTAAATAACAACTCTTATGAACAACAATATTACCAAAGATATATGGGTTATCTACTTAATTTGGTCAATTAGTCTATTAACATTAATAATTAGTTGTAAGAATTCCAATAAAAGTAAAGATGTTAGCACAATCCGATTTGAGAATAATCCCAAAGAATTAATCAATTTATCAGATATTTGTGATTCTATTTATTATATACCCTTAGAAACCAACTCAAAATGCTACATAAATAAGATTGAAAAGATAAAGTTCTTTGGAGATTCTATTTTTATTATAAATCAACTCTTTGGAAATTTGAAAGAAATTTTGGTATTCAATATTAACGGTAAATTTATTGGAAATTTCGGTCAGATTGGCCCAGGACCTGAGGAAATTGAAAGCCCTAGGGACATTGTTAAATTTAATGGAGCTTACTTAATATGGGACAGGTTGAAAATCTCTGAATTTGATAATCAAGGGAATTTCAAAAAAAAACTATTTAACGCCTTCTTCCCAGGAGCAAACTTTTTTATTTATTCAGACAAAATAAATTTATACCATGGAACAGATTTTCCCGGTTTAATTTCTGAGTTTGACTTTAATGGTAACCTTTTAAAAACTTACAAACCTGTTGATCCAAATAATATTAGTTCAACATTCCAAGGAGAGAACTTGAATAACATTAATGATGAATATCATTTTTTCGCACCCTCTCTTGATACTGTGTGGATGTTTTTGGATAATCAAATTCGACCAAAATATGTTTTCGATTTTATGGGGGAAATAACCCTTCAGACACTTTTTATGAAATATAGCGATAAAATACCTCCAGAAATGGCTCCTATTTTACGTGCAAATTCTCCATCCTATGTGCTGTCTTTCTGTGAAAGTAAAAATTATATTTTTTTAAAGTATCTTAAACTTAACAAACAGACTTATAAATTAATTTCTAAAAATAAATCAACTCAGATTGACTTTATTAAATGTAACAATAATATCGACAATGGGCTGTTCGGGACGCCAATATCCGTTTCAAATGAGTACTTTGTAATTTCATTAGAACCAATACAAATTTTAAATCGTCGTGATATCGTAAAAAAATCAGGCCAATCAGCATTTCGTATTCCAGGCCAGACAATCAAAGACAATGATAATCCTATTTTAATGTTAGTAAAATTTAATTTTTGATTCAATTTAAATAATGCCTATCGCCAACACGGACAATATGGGTAAGTTGTTTGTCATGCTTTTTGCATAACACTGAGCCATTTACCAGGACCAGTTTATAACCCGGCACCCGGATTCGCACAGCTGCACGCATTAAGCATTCTGCACCATGACAATTTTCTTCCTCCGAGACAACTTGCATCGCGACACTGCGCCAGTGCCATTTTCCAGCTTCATCTACCAGGAGAAAGACACTGCCGTATATCAAACTTGTACCGCGACCGCGCCAGAACGCAATAAAATTCGCACCCGGAAGGCAAAAAGCACGCCATACCTGTCTTGCCACCGGGAGAGCTTTTCGGCTAAAGCACCAGGACCAGGAACCGGATGGCTGCGCCAGTTAACACAACCTCCCCATATTGCCGTGCCGTTAGGTTTCATGCTAAACTAATCGACAGTGAATTTAGACAGAAAAATATATAAGTATTGTTCATATGAAGTTGGTGAGCTTATTGTATCAGGACAGCTATTAAAATTTAGTAACCCTTCCTCATTTAATGACCCTTTTGATTGTGACATAAATTTATTAGAATTCAATTTTGATGATTGTTGTCAAGAGGTTTTAGATGAGATGGAAAAAATCAAACAGGAAATTAGCAAAACCCAGGGGACTGATATGAGTAAAACAATTGCCAACATACCAAAAGCAAAATTGGAGGAAATTTATAGAAATAGTCAAATAAAGAAAATTCAAAAAAGTTCTATTTGTTGCTTTTCCACAATCTGTAATAGTACGACCATGTGGTCACATTATGCAGACAATCATAAGGGTATATGTTTAGTATTTGACCCCTTTGTTAAAGATCCTTTTAAAGACTTTAATTCTGAGCGATTTACTGAAGGTACTGTTGACTATGATAATTACACTCCAGTTAATTATTTAAAATCCAAACTGGAAGGAATTAAGAAATTATTCTTAACAAAATCCAATGATTGGAGACTTGAGTATGAATTTCGATATATAATAATTGAAGATCATAGATATTTTAGTTTCAAAAAAGAGTTCTTAAAGGGTGTAATCTTTGGACTAAGAGTAAAAGAGGAAGACATTTATCGATTAATTGATATTTGTGACAAGAAAGGATACACTGGATTAATATTTGGTAGATTCACTAAAGAGAAATTACAACTTGATTTAGAAATATATAATAAGCACAAAACCTAACACGGACAATATGGGTAAGTTGTTTGTCACACTTTTTGCTTTTGCT
>CAYYFT010000114.1:0-5181 GCA_964471015.1 uncultured Pirellulales bacterium
CCTGACTGAATCAAGTGCCTGGCGGAGAAAACACGGGATACAATCAAAATAAGTTTTCATAAGTAGTATAGGTGTTCTTGTTCAGTTCATATTATATTATACGTCTATTATGGGCATATGCCCATAATAAATCCAGCAAAAATTCGAAAAAAATAAAAAAATTTTCAGTTTGCGGGACCTTGGGGGAATCCAGAGAACTTGCAAAAAAGGGAAAAATGTGTGCAATCGGCAGCATTTCGGCTAAAATCAACCTGCCAGCGGGAGTTGACGGGACGGTGTGAGAAAATCGAAAGTTGAGAGAGAATTTGGTAACGACACAAAGGAAGGGATTGTTATGGAGACGGTTTTGCAGACAAATATAGCAGGGCGGGAGCCGATGAGAGGTAAGGTTCGCGATATATACGATTTGGGCAATAGGCTGCTGATAGTTGCGACCGACAGGATAAGCGCCTTCGATGTGGTTATGGCCAACGGCATACCTTATAAAGGAATTGTTCTGACGCAGATTTCAAAATTCTGGTTTGATTTTCTCAGCGATGATGTTGAACATCATTTGATTAGTGACGAAGCGAGTGATTTCCCCGCGCCTTTTTGCGATTTTGAGAAGCAATTAGCGGGGCGGAGTATGCTGGTTAGAAAGGTCGAAGTTTTGCCGATTGAGTGTGTGGTGCGAGGATATTTGGCCGGCTCGGGCTGGAAAGAATACAAAGATAGTCAGACAATTTGCGGACAGAAGTTGCCGGCCGGCCTGCGTCAGTGCGAAAAATTGCCGGAACCTGTTTTTACACCGGCGACCAAAGCTGAGAGAGGAACGCACGATGAGAATATCAGTTTCGAGGAGTGCGTGGAAATTCTCGGTGCTGAGCGGGCTGAATTCGTGCATGATAACAGCATAATGATTTTTGAAAAAGCAAGTGAGTGCGCCGAGAGCAGGGGGATTATCCTGGCTGATACGAAGTTTGAGTGGGGTAGTGCTGACGGAGAGATTATTTTGATTGATGAGGTTTTGACGCCGGATTCATCGCGGTTCTGGCCGGCCGATATTTACGAGCCGGGCAGAGACCAGGAGAGCTTCGATAAGCAGTTTGTCCGTAATTACCTGGAGAGCATAAACTTTGACAAGTCCGGCCCGGGTGTCGAACTGCCTGAGGATATTTGTAAGAAGACAAGCGAGAAATATATCGAGGGCTACGAACGGCTAACGGGCAAAAAGTTCGAATTCAGAGGTTAAACACCGCACCAGCACCTTTGACATAAAAAAGCGGGTAATAAAATAATTTCAATGGCCACCAGTTTCTGGTGGCTGTTTTTTTTCGGAAAAGCTTTACACAAAAGTTGCTCTCGGTTGTTATTATTAATATGTGAAAGTTGAGCGCGTTCAGCCATTATCTAATATTAGAGCAAAGTAATCCTGGATTTCCTAAATAAAAGTAGCACTTTGAATAAGGTTTTGAAAGTATAGAACTTATACTATTCAAACCAAATTTGACCGTTGTGATTTGGAGAACCCAATGGGTGAAAAAGGCAAGGATGCTCTGAAGAGTTAGTTTTGCCCCAAAATTGAAAATGTATTAATTTGAAGGATTAGACGATGAAAACGAGAATAATCGTAGCAGTACTGGTAATCTTGGCTGCTTTCGGTCCGGAGGCCTGTTTTGCGGCTGGTACAGACCCTGCTGATTCTTATAAATCTGTTTTGGGTCGCACCTTTAGGCTGGCAGGAAAGCGCTCACGGGAAACGCAACAATTCCAGATGGAATCCAGACTCATCCACTACGCCCTGGACGGTACTCGCGTAAGTACCGATGTTTATAAACTCCGCCTGAAATGCGTCCCGGCCCGGTTGTCCGGCAAGGCGGGAGACGAATACACCTGCCTCGATTTTACGCTGAAGATGGGAGATGCGCCGGAAATGTCTATTCCGGCCCTTAAGGGCTGGTCATACGTTTTTAATACGACCCCCACGAATCTGGATGGAGCGGGACAGGTATTGGGTATTGACCACGCTAAATTCGAGAATCTTAAAGACGCCAAAGGCGATGCAATACCACAGGTAAATGCGTATCACGTATATAATGCCTTCATCGATTTTCACGGTTTCTGTGACTACTTTGCCAAACGCACTGCCAGTGGAAAAGGCATCCAGGACCTGATGAAGATCGGCGAAAAAATTGTTCATGAATCAGCATTCAGTGAGCCGCCAGTGAATGTCGGGAGCAACGTTGCCAAGGGGTCGTTTTTCAAAAATGGGGAGGTAACACTTGAATTCAAGGGCCTCTGCTTGGTGGATAATGCTTCCTGTGCCATTGTGACGGCGGATTCCGGTCAAAGCTCATTTAAAATGATAATGAATCCTTCCACAAATATGGAGGAAATGGCCGTTGGGAGTTCCCATTATAAGGGCGATATCTATATAGACCTTGCCACGAAATGGGTCAGGAAAATAACTTTTGACGAGCTTGTCATCACGGAGGCTACGATGCCTGCGACGCAAAAAAAGAGAAACGAGGTCGTTGAACGAAACATCACGATTCGCAATGTCAAATAACAGGAGAGGATAAACTTTTACGAGTCCGGCGGCTGTTTTTTTTCGGAAAAGCTTTACACAAAAGTTGCTCTCGTGGGTTATTATTATGTGAAAGTTGGACGCGTTCAGCCGTTATCCATGATTAGGGCACAGCAATGAAGTATTCGAAGCAGGCAGAAGTCTTTAGACAACTGAAAACCAGGTATTCCGGATTCCTGACATCGGTTCTCTGGAAGCTGAGCGGAGATAGAGAGCTTTTCGCCGAGGCGATGCAATATGCACTGTTAGGGATGTGGCAGAATGTCGAGAAGCTCAACGGCAAAAAAGCTGGCGCGTATATCTACCGGATTGCACTGACGGCTAATTCGAAGGCGTGGCGAAACAGAATCGGCAAGGACGGCCAAGTCAGTCGAAGCCGGGCGAGTGTTGAAGATGACCCGGCTGAGAGGATTGGCGAAAGTGAATTGGTTGAGTTGATAAGACGGGCGATATCACAGCTTCCAGCAAGGCAGAGCAGAGCGATAGTGATGCGATACTTGGAGCAACAGGATTATAAAGATATTTCTGCAGAATTGGGCTGCACCGAGGCCGGGGCAAGGTCAAATGTATCCAAGGCGATTGCCACTTTGAAAAAGAAACTGGCGACTTTGACAGAATAGGTGTGATTAAAATGAATAAAGAGAATATCGAAGAAATTCTGAAAAAATTAGGCAGTGAAGATGTTCCGGCTGATGTGCACAAAATCGCAGAAGAGACAGCGAGAGATTTTAGCGAAGTACGAACAAGACAACCGAGACATTATGTTTTATGGGAGAATATTATGATAAGCAAAATCACAAGATTAGCCGCCGCAGCGGTGATAGTTATAGCGGTAGTATTAGGAGTTAGTCAATTTTTCGAGGGGACGGTGACATTTGCAGATGTTATTCGGCCGATACTTAATGCCCACACAGTAATCCTTGATCTCATGATGGGCGAAGAAGACGCACCTGTCATTCATGATATAGTCGTGGGAACGAGAATCAGAAGGATATTCTCGAATATGGATACTATCCTGATACTCGACCTTGATAATGCCAAAATGCTTTCATTAGACCCGAAGAGTAAAGTCGCTATGTATATTGACATAAAGGGTCCGATTGGTGAGGGAACCAGGAGCTACATAGGGCTTGTTCGTAATATCGTTAATGATATAGAGGAACATCCCGATTGGCCGGTTCAGGAGCTTGGACAGCAGGAAATTGACGGTCAAACAGCTGTAGGGTTTCGAGTTAGCGGTTCAAACGAAGAGATTACGATATGGGCCGACCCAAAAACGGCATCGCCGATTCGTATAGAGATGCTCCTAGGGCAGTCTTTTTCGAAACCGACACATTACATTCTCAAGAACATCGAGTTCGATGTGCCGGTTGATGGATCGCTCGTCAGCATGGAGCCTCCTGCCGGTTATAAACTGGCCGGTATGGAATACAGCATGAATCAGTTCACCGAGGAGGATTTCGTCGAGAGTCTGCGTATCTGGGCCGAGTTTATACTGGATGGTCGGTTTCCTGAAACTATCGGTGTAGAAGACCTCCTCAAGATAGCTCCTCTGCTTGGAGAGAAGCTCAGTCAGTCGAATCTCCCGGAAGAGGAAGGGATACGTATTGGGATGACCTTTGGGCGCGGGATGATGTTCTTTCAGAGGATAGTGGAAGAAGGCTGTGACTGGCACTATGCCGGAAGTGGTGTAAAGCTCGGAGAAGCTGATAAAGCAGTATTCTGGTATCGGCCGAAAGACTCGGAGACTTATCGTGTGATTTATGGTGACCTGCATGTCGAGGACGTAGCGCCGGAGAATTTGCCAGAGTAATTTACAGAATGAATGTAATGCTTGCGAAAGGCCGGGTTTGTTTGCCCGGCCTTTTTTATAGATTCCAGGCCTTGGCGAAGGCCGCAAAACTGCGGTCGTAAGTTTTCTCGACATCGTCAGGGAAACAGCAGCCGGGCAACTCCTTAATAACCAAATGACTCCTTATACACTCACAGCATACTCCTTTTTTGTCACAGGGATATGTGCAATTACAGTTTTGCAAGTTTTGCTTTCTTTTACATTCCATTAAAAAACCTCTGCTTTTCGAATCAGGAACACGAATTTCCGATGTCAGAATTCACATCATAGCAGTAAATTACGCGAAATGCAATTCAATAATGTCCTTGTCGTTCAGGACGTGGTTTCTCTGTGCGTTTTGTCCGTCATAGACACCGGTGCCCCATATTCTTGCGAATTTCAGTTTCTCTGCTAATTCTCTGTGGATGGCCGTAGCCATATCCATAACAGTTGAGTCGGCCGGCAGTGTAAACGGCTCATCCATATCCGGCTTTTTGCCCGGCGGCTTAGCATAAACGCGAATAATATTCAACTTCCTGAAGAGAACTTCGCTCAGTTTACCCATCCTTTCGCCGTTCTCTACGGACACCTCCACAAATTCAAAAGGATACCTGCATGATTTTTTGAGGGTTTCAAGGGCATCGGGTTTGGCGATATCGCACTTTGTGCAGATGCAAAAGGCCTTTTTGCCAAGGACGTTGCCGTGTCCGTCCGCAGCGGGTGTTTGCCCATCGATAAGCAAACTTCTCGACTCGAGGAAATCCAGGCAGATACGCAGTTGTTC
>CAYYFT010000115.1:0-5127 GCA_964471015.1 uncultured Pirellulales bacterium
CTGAAATTGGCTGAACAGGAGAAAAAGCACTATTTTCTGCTTGAGAACATAATTGATTTTGTGTCGAGACCTGAAACGTGGCTTGAAAATGCCGAGTTCTATCATTTGGACGAATACTAAAGGGACCCCGCTTTGCGGGAAGCCAATAATATAATTGAAAAACTCAAAAGTGCAAATTAAGAATGTACTTGAAAGATTATATGACAGGTACAACCATAGAAAGCTTATAAAGCCTGACCCGCTGCAGTTTGCGTATCACTATTCTAACCCGCAGGATATGGAGATTGTCGCACTTTTGGCTGCTGGACTTGCTTACGGCAGAGTTCAGCAAATCCAAAAAAGTTTGACCGACCTGTTAGGACGTATGGGTGAAAATCCGTATGCATTTGTTAGAGGTTTTGGTAAAGCCGAGCGGAAAAAGTTAAGCAACTTCAAGCATCGCTTTACAACAGGAAAGGATATGGCAGATTTATTGGGAGCCTTGAGGGAGGTTTTGCAGGAAAACGGGAGTATAGAAAAACACTTTTTGTCAGGGTATGGCAAGGATGATGAAAATATTATCCCGGCACTATCAAGGTTTTGTGATTCGCTATGCGCAATATATGCGAAGGAAAATGGTGGTCAGGTAAGCAACGGATTGAAGTATTTATTAGCCAGTCCTGTTAAAGGCAGTGCATGCAAAAGATTGAACCTATTTCTGCGTTGGATGGTACGTAATGATGAGGTCGATACTGGCTTATGGAGACGTATTGATAAAGCGAAGCTGATTGTGCCGGTGGATGTCCATATGGACAGATTATGCAGGATTTTAGGATTTCACGAGAGAAAAACAGTTTCTTTATCAACAGCGGTGAAAATAACAGAATGTTTTGCTGAAATCGAGCCGACCGACCCTGTAAAATATGATTTTGCATTATCCAGAATTGGAATCTTGGAAAACTGTACCGGCCAAAGCAGCGAGAAGTGTGAGGTGTGTGAGTTATTTGAGTATTGTTTGAGACGGGAGAATCGGGCTTGAATGAATTCGAAAGAACTCGAAAAATATACCTCTGCAATAACACTTTCGGATATGGAAATCTTTGTCTTCCCCGAGCTGATGTACAGCCTGGTGTTGGCTAATATTATGAGTCCGGTTATCTGGCAGTGGCGCCAGCTTGATTGCTTCAAGAAGCTCCAGGGCAAAATCAAATACAGAAAATTGATGCGACTCAGATAATTCGTAATGGATGAGTATGAGTTTAATCTCGACCTCGAAACCTGGGGCCTTACCCGCCACTTTGCTTGCCATTTATGAATCTTTATCTCCCAATTAACCTTACGGCTGACAGGCGTCCTGGCATTCTCCATAACCGTATGGCCCCGTTATACTGGTTATCTTTTCAGCATTTTCGGCTGCCCCAATCCCGTAACCGTTTTCACATTGGATCCCCTGCGACCACCAGTAGTTTATCGTGTTGCCGATTCCACCCCAAGCACCGGTCCATCCCTGAACACAACAATAGTTGATGCTCCATGCCATATTAAATTGCGCCGATTCATCCATACCACCGATATCACTATTTCCCCAGAAGATACAATTGCTCAGCACCGTCATGTCGCACTCAAAATTATCCATTGCGCCGCCAAAGTCGGCTGAGTTGCCGATTAAGGTGCAATTGGTGAGCGTTGGTTTCCAACAGTAAAGGTTGGCGATACCTCCGCCTGCCCGCTCTGAGAAATTGTGCCTCTTGAAATTGGGTTTGATTGGGTTTGATTGGGTTTGTTTTTGATAGTTCATTGTTCGTTGTTTTTTGTTGTTAGTCATTGTATATACTGCGGTTATAAACAATTTGGTATTTTGAAAATTGGGTTCGTTTTGCATAATTTGTGTACATTTTGATTGATTTTTCCTGTCAGTGCAGACAGTCATTGCTTCCGTTTCTCCAAAAGAAGTAACGAACATTAAATATGTTAATTGATTGGGTTTGCTAACCCTGAAGACGTGCCCTACTGGGCGGTGCGTCCCTAAGGGACTGGTGGGTATTATACCAAATTTCGGGCAAAAGTCAACGAAAAAGTTGCTGTTGTTTCCGTAGGCCGGTCGTGTATCTGTTGCTGCCGGAGGCCGCCCGCAGGGCAGGCAATGAGGAAACGAACAAAAACAGTGGTTTTCTTCTTGACTTTCCGTGAATATTGTAGTAGAGAATAGCTTGTATGGTTAAACCATAGTGGAGGACATTAAGAATGAGGAAGTTAAGAAGGGCACATCAAAAACACGCCAGAGAGCAGGCCAAATGGCAGAAAAAATTGAAGAAACGGGCGATTGTTGCCGGGACTGCGGCTGCAATTACTTTAGGTGCCGGGGTTGGCATAAATAAAGTCCTTGCCGAATATACGCCCGACCCGCACGAATTGCCTGTAAGCCAAGATGCAGATGCGGATTTACTCGCAAATAAAGAAGAACTTGCGATTGGCTACCGTGCATTCAATCCCGACCAAAACCGCAACGGAATACCTGACGGTGTTGAATTGGCCAAACGCTGCGCCGCTGATATCAATGACTTACCCTGGGAGGACAAGGCCTTACCAGGCCAAACTTACAAATGGTGTGCCTTCCAATATGGTCTTGAGATATGCGATATATGTGGCGCAACGGTAAATATGGGGCACGCCGGTGTAGTAAATCCAAAGTTGGACCTAAGTGTTGGTTGTCCCCTTATTGCTATACATTATATGGAGCACGGTTCGTTTAGTTATGCCGGACATTATAGTGGCGAGCCGTTGCACGTTGGAAGGATTGATATACCCGCTCTACTGCGGGCGCTTGAACTGCGGTATCCTTATGAGCCCAACGAGCATCAGTTACCGCTGTATACCAACGACCTTGATGATGACCTTCTGGCGGACAGCGAGGAACTGGCAGCAGGCTATAATCTGCACGATTCCGACCAAGACAACGACCTTGCCCCTGATGGTATCGAATTGGCCAAACAATGTGCAGCCGTTATTGACCAACTACCCTTTGGCGCTGACCCTAACGACCCCAACAAGACCTATATAGACCATAGCCCACAATTGGGTCTTGAAATATGCGATATATGCGGTGCAACGGTAAATATGGGTCCTGCAGCAATTGTAAATCCACAGTTGGGCTTAAGCGTCAACTGCCCGCTTATCGCCATCCATTATATGGGACACGGTTCGTTCAGTTACTCTGGTGATGTGCATACAGGCAGAATTGATGTTGCGGCTTTGGTGAAGGTGCTTGAGATGCCGCGATGCTGCGGCGACCTGGGGACGTTGTATCTGCCAGGCGATTTGAATGAAGATTGCAATGTTGATTTTGCTGACTTCGCCAAATTCGCCGATAAATGGCTTGAATGTACCGACTCAAGCCAAGACGGATGTAATGGCCAATAAATGCAAAGGGTGGGAATTTTGGATTTTGACTCGCAGGAACTCAAACAGCGCATCAAGGCTCTTAAGGAAATCGACTTTGAACTGGCATACCTTGCCCTGCTTACTTGCGAAGGGCTCAAACCATTAAGTAGATGGGAGAAACCTTTAGATGACCACAGGCTCAGAGTATTACAAGAAACCGGCTTGCTGACAAAACACATCCGAAGAACAGTCAAGACGGGCAAGGATGTATTAGAAACAATTTTCAGCGTATCGGCCGGCTACATTCAAATCTACGATAAAATGTTTGCCGGTATGCCCATAGATAAATCTGCGCAGACTCAACGTTTTGAAGGCTTTCTGTTTGGTTTTCCGCCCTGTTGTGTGGATGAATATATCCGACATCCTTATGCCAAAAACAATCTTAATCCTGAGGACCAGAAGATTTTATTCCACTGGGCCTGCAAGGACTGCAAAATTACACCTTTGATATTTCCCGCCTATAAAAGCATTCATAATTTCCTTCTGGAAGTAATATAAACATCATCGGGCTTATCAAAACCAAAAACCTCTTTTAATTTTTCTGCATTTCTGGTAAAAGTTAGCCACAAAGGCACAAAAAGAATTATATTTGGATTCCCGCTCCCTTAGGGATAAATTTTGCGGGAATGACAAAAGAATAAAACTGGGACAACACAGGATGAAATTGATTGTAAGAAAATCCCGGCTGAGCGGCGAGGTGGTTATTCCCGGCTCCAAGTCCCACACTATCCGTGCTGTGGCAATCGCCTCTTTAGCCCGCGGCAACAGCAGTATCTGCAACCCCTTAGCTTCAAACGATACGCAAGCAGCAGTTGATTGCTACCGGGCCTTAGGCGCTAAGATTAATACGACAGAGCCGGCGCTATGGAAAGTAACCGGCACAGACAGCAAAGTAACGGCCCCGCGAAAAATTATCGACGTAGGCAATTCCGGAACAACGCTGCGCATTGCAATGGGTTCGGCAACTCTAGCCGAGAGCGGCCAGACCACAACGCTGACCGGCGACGAGCAAATCCAGAGCAGATCCATCGGGCCGTTAATGGATGCGCTGAACAACTTAGGGGCGAAATGCAGAGCCATTAAAAATAACGGCAAAGCGCCCGTCGAGATAACCGGCCAACTGGCGGGCGGAAAAACCACCATCGCGGCATCTACCAGCCAATATCTGTCCAGCCTGCTGTTGTGCACGCCTCTGGCGGCGGCGGACAGCGAAATAGACGTTACCCTGCTTAACGAGCCGGGTTATGTGCAAATGACGCTCGATTGGCTCGACAAACAGGGAATCGAATACAGAAGCGAGAATATGCGGCTTTTCAAAATCAAAGGCGGGCAGGGCTATAAAAGTTTCGATACAACAATCCCTGCCGATTTTTCCAGCGCCACGTTCTTTCTCTGCGCCGCTGCTCTGTGCGCCGATGAGGTAACCCTGTTAGGTCTGGATTTCAACGACAGCCAGCCGGACAAAGCTGTGGTCGATTATCTAAAAGCGATGGGCGCCGACATCACTACCGAACCGAAGGCGGTAACAATCAAAGCTGCGCCGCTTAAAGGCGTCGAAATAGATATGAACAGGACTCCCGATGCTCTGCCTGCTATGGCTGTTACCGCCGCTTTTGCCGAAGGGCAAACCCGCCTGGTAAATGTCCCCCAGGCACGGTCGAAAGAGACGGACCGAATAAGTGCGATGGCCTGTGAGCTGAAAAAGAT
>CAYYFT010000116.1:0-5115 GCA_964471015.1 uncultured Pirellulales bacterium
GTTAACGAGATTATGGAAAACAGCCCGGATTCCGACGTCTTCGACATTGAATCGCAAAAGTGTGTCGAATGTCAGGCCTGTACGCGGGTCTGTCCTACCTGCCACTGTTTTTATCTCTATGATACAAAACAGAAGGATTACTTCGCCAAGATGAAGATGTGGGACAGTTGTATGCGGCTTGCTTATGCTGAGGTGGCCGGCGGCGCAAATCCGCGAAAGATGCTCGGCGACAGGATTAAACACCGGTTGATGCATAAGTTTTCTTACTTCTTTGACAGATATGGAATCGATATGTGCGTTGGCTGCGGCAGATGTATCGACGCCGACTCACATAAAATGGATATTCGAGTAGTGTTGAAAAAACTTAATGAAGAATTAAAGAACAAACCAAAGGCTAAAGTTGCAAAATGAACCAAAATCTCTACCAACCTATAGACTGCGAAGTTACTGACATCATAGATGAATCCCCGACGATTAAGACTTTTGTCGTTGTGCCGGAAGAAAAATTTAGTTTCCGGACCGGCCAGTTCGTGGAGCTGACTCTGCCGGGCGTTGGTGAAGCACCGTTTACTCCTTCATCGTCGCCGGCTGACACCAAAAAGATGGAAATTACCATCGTGAAGGCCGGGCGGGTGACGAATTTATTGCACGAGTGCAAAAAGGGACAAAAGGTTGGTATTCGTGGCCCTTATGGTAACGGCTATCCAATTGACGATTTTGTCGGAAAGCAAGTTTACATCGTCGGCGGTGGCGTGGGTTTGGCGCCAATCAGGTCGTTGTTTTTGACCTTGGTGGATAGAATAAAAGACTTCAAATCCGTAGTTTGCCGATTCGGAGCCAAAACGCCTGATGATTTTATTTATAAGAAAACCCTTTTCGGCCCCTGGCAAAAGATTGCCGGTGTGGATATGAAGCTTACCGTTGATAAGGCAAACGGTCAGTGGCAACACAACGTCGGTGTGGTAACTACCATTCTGGATAGAGGAGATGTAGATATTAAGAATACCGTTGGAGTAGTCTGCGGCCCGCCGATTATGATGAAGTTTGCCACACAAAAGCTATTGGAGTTTGGGTTTGCGTCTAAGAATATCTATCTTTCAATGGAAAAAAATATGAGCTGCGGGGTAGGCAAATGCGGCCATTGTATGATTGGTAAGTTCTACGTCTGCAAGGATGGGCCGGTTTTCACCTACGAGCAAATAGAACAATATCCTGATATCTTTGATTAACACAAAACGAGGTTTTGTATGGGTGCGAAGTTGATAATTGATTTGGCAAAATGCACAACTCAGGGTCAGTCCGGCGTGAGATGCTCATACAAGCATCATCCTGAAAACAAAGGCATCGATTCGCTGCTGGAAATGGTTCGTTTCGCCCTGATTTGTCGCATGTGCGAAGAGGCACCGTGCATAAATGCCTGCCCCCAGGGAGCATTGGAAAAGGTGCCGAGCAAAAACAACGACGCCGGTGTTCTCAAACGGGCGAATATGTTATGCACCGGCTGCGGCACCTGTGCGATAGCGTGCCCGTTCGGGACGATATATACCGATCTGATACCATATCCCTCCAGCGTTTGCGACCTGTCAAAAGGCAGATTAAAAGAGGGCGAAAAGCCATTATGTGTTACCACCTGCAAGGACAAAAGTATAGATTACAGAGAAGTTGACTTAGAGAAAGAAAGTGATTTGGTAGAGGTCTTTGACGGCGTCGTTGTCAAAGTGGCCGGTGGCCAGTTATGGGAGCCATTTTTGAGGAGGGACCCCGCTTTGCGGGAACCCAAAGAAGATAAGGAAAAGACAAAGAAATGACTGAGACGTCACAGAGTTTATTCCAGCTTTTGTTCTGGATTTTGGTTTTTCCGGGTTTTTTATTTTCTGCCTGTTTAGGCCTGATTGTTTCCTGGATAGTCCGCAAGGTCAGCGCCCTTGTGCAGTGGCGCGTTGGACCGCCGTTCCTTCAGCCATTTTATGATGTCATAAAATTGATGGGCAAGGAAACGCTCGTCCCCAGGGAAGCCCAACGAATTATCTTTATGGGAGCACCACTCGTTGGTCTGGCGGCAGTGCTGTTGCTTTCAACAATGCTCTGGCGGATAACCATTGACCAAACGACTTTTGTTGGCGACATTGTCGTAGCGATTTATCTGATGGCTCTGCCTTCTTTAGCGTTGATTTTAGGCAGCAGCGCCAGTGCCAGTCCTCATGCAGCAGTCGGCACAGGTAGGGAAATGAAACTGGTTATGAGCTATGAGCTGCCGCTGGTGTTGGCTTTTATCGTGGTGATTATAAAAAGCGGAGGGCAGCTCAGTTTGGCTGCAATTGCTCAGCAGAGTCCTGCTCTTAGCATATCCGGAATGCTGGCATTTCTGGTTGCTTTGTTGTGTGTCCAGGCAAAACTTGGGTTCGTTCCATTCGATATAGCTGAGGCGGAAACCGAGCTTGGCAGCGGTGTTTTGATGGAATATTCAGGAGCTCTGCTTGCCGTCTGGAAAGTTACTCAAGCAATGATGCTTGTGGCGTTGCCGCTGTTTTTAGTAATGGTGTTTCTCGGCGGCTTCGATGCAGATTTTTTATCAGGGCTTGAAAAGCCGGTAGGTACCTTGCCTGTGGGTATAATAGTTTTGTTGATTTTTTTAGTCACGGGCTTGCTGGCAAGATTCAGCAAGTATATAGACATATTATTTTTACTGAGTTTAATTGCCGCATGCTTGTTAGCAGGACTTGGCAAATATGTGCTGATAGTGGTTTTGTTTATTTTGATAAAGAATACCAATCCGCGTGTGCGGATTGACCAGGCGATGAAGTTCTTCTGGTTTTACTGCGGGATTGCTTTAGCTGTCGCTATTATTTTAGCCTTAGTAGGCAATACTTATGGCATCGGCTGGCTGTAAGGTGGATTTATGAGTTGGAAGATATGGTCATTAAAAAAGTCACCATGGGTATTTCACGTTAATACCGGTGCGTGCAACAACTGCGATATCGAAATTGTTAATTTGCTGACACCAAAGTTCGACGTTGAACGGTTCGGTATCAAACTGGTTGGCTCTCCCCGACACGCTGACGCCCTGTTGGTAACCGGTGTAGTAACAGCCCAGGCGGCCCCACGGTTACGAGAAATCTATCGGCAGACCCCCAAGCCCTGCGTTGTCTTCTGCATAGGTGCCTGTGCCTGTCATACGGGAATATTCAGAGGCGGCTATCATGTGGTCGGGCCGGTAGATAAAATAATCAAAGAAATTGACCCCAATGCAATTATCGCTTACGTTCCGGGCTGTCCGCCTAAGCCGGAAGCTATGATATCCGGTGTGGTAAAAGCATTGTCGGTTTTATAACAGGACATAATATGAACCAGGAAGAATTAAATAACAAATTAGCAGAAATAAAAGATAAGCTCATAGGTATAGAACAAAAGCCAAATAATAGAATATACCTTTTGTGTGAAGCTGAAAACAACTATGCCGTCAACAAGTTCCTGTTTGAAGATGTGCCTTTGCGGTTTGTAATTGCTACTGGTATTGATTCTGATGATTGCTTTGAAGTTCTCTATCATTATGCGTATGACCAAACCGGCTGTATGGTTACTGTAAAAGCTTTTATTCGCGACCGTGAAAAACCCGCTATTGAATCCATTACGCCGTTTTTGCCGGGTGCAGGGTGGATAGAAAGAGAGATACATGACATATTAGGAATCGATTTTAACAATCATCCTGATATGCGGCGGCTGATTCTGGCTGATGACTGGCCCGAGGGTGTTTATCCACTAAGAAAACAGTGCGATGGTATAAAGGTAGCAGGGTGGGGCGGTGAAACCTCTGCTCGTCCAACCGTCCAATCACAATCGCCTGCCCGGCGAACGGTCCCGTTGTCAAAACCCATCGTGGCAGTCGGGCCGTTTCATCCGCTGCAAGAAGAGATGGAGTTTTTCCAGCTAACCGTTGATGGCGAAATCGTAACGGACATTGACATGAGAATATCTTACAACCATCGCGGTATAGAAAAAATCAGTGAGTCGCTGCAATTTGACCAGGTTCCGTTTTTGGTTTCCCGTGTATGCGGGATTTGCTCGGCCTCGCATCCACTGGCTTATGTGCAGGCGGTGGAAGAGCTTGCTGGCGTAAAGCCACCTGAGCGAGCATTGTACGTGCGAACGATTGTCAACGAGCTTGAGCGTATTCACAGCCATATGCTGTGGTTTGGTCTGGCGGGCCATTTCATCGGCTACGATACCGTCTTTATGTGGGCGTGGAAATATCGTGAGCCGGTGCTTGATTTGCTGGAAGAAATTACCGGCAACAGAAACAATTACGGAAACGTCAAGGTTGGTGGCTGCCGAGAAGATATTCCTGACGAGCTGCGAGCCCGAATCATAAGGGATATAGACGAGCTCGAAAAGAAAGTAGATATGTTAGTAAAGGTGGTTTTTGACGACCCTGTTATACACGCAAGGGTAAAAGGTGTAGGTATCCTGACCAGAGAAGATGCGATAAGATATGCGGTCACAGGCCCGACAGCGAGGGCCAGTGGTATTGATATTGATGTAAGACGAGACGAGCCGTATGCGCTATACGGTGAGTTGGACTGGAATGTGATTACGCGGCCTGAAGGTGACGTTTTCGCAAAGGTTGTTGTACGCCTACTGGAGGTTTTGGAATCCATTAAAATCATAAGGCAGGCCGCTAGGAAACTTCCGGCCGGTCCTATTACCACAGAGGTCAAGGAGATTCCGCCGGGCGAGAGCTGCGGACGGGTTGAGGCACCAAGAGGTGAAACGTTTCATTATATTCGCAGTGATGGCGGTAACAGGCCGGTCCGCCATAAAATCAGAGCACCGAGTTATGTTAATGTACCTTCGTTCAGGGCCTCGTGCATTGGCGAGCATATTGCCGATGTTACAATTACACTCGCAGCGGTTGACCCCTGCTACAGTTGCACTGAGAGATTAGCTGTGGTTGACCGGCATAATAGTGTTATACACAATTATGAAGCGCTGCTGAAACTGAGTCGCGAGAGAACAGCACAGATTAAGAAAGATTTCGGCCTGTCGGGACTAAAGATGGAGGATTTATAAGTTGGATATATTACTAATTCCAGTCTTGTGGCCGTTGATTGCAGGTTT
>CAYYFT010000117.1:0-5024 GCA_964471015.1 uncultured Pirellulales bacterium
TGGATGAGAACATAAGAAATATCTACACCTTGGGCCTGGGCCTGAAGGATTCGGGTTTTGCCTTGCGATAGCTGAGCGATGGAGTTTGTAAGCTCGAGCTGTTCCCGAACGGATATTACTCTTTTTTCATACAACTTCCAGAAGTATACCGCTGCGACCACAACAACGAGTACCGAAATGTAGATAATCGTGCTGGCGTTTTTCTTCGCCCATTGTGGCAAGTTGCCCATCCACTCGGCTAATTCGTTAGTTTTTAGCTGGTGGCGATGTTTGGACTTCATTTATTTTCCCCTTTCCTGTTCTAAAACAAATAGGTGTTCATAATGTTCGGTTATAAACTTAAACAGGCATTATAGCAAAAATTGTTTTATCTTGCAATGGGGCTGTCTGCTGACTAAAATTCTAATTAATGATTGCTCGAAAGGTTATAGATGCTCAAAGTTTTTGCAAAACCAAAAGCAGGTTTTTTTTATTTTCCCTGCTTGTTTTGGTCTGTTCCTTTTGCTGGGCCGGTGAGCGGCTGGATAAAACCAGGACTCAAAACGCAATAGAGGGCGTTTGGGACCCGACGAAATATATCAGTATTGATGAAGTTCGCCCGGAGATGGAGGCGTATTGCCTCACCACGTATAAAGGTACCGAGATTGAAAAGTTTGGTCTGGAGGTTCTAAGTATAGTCCGCAATATAAAGCCGGGCAGAGATGCGATTTTAGTTCAGGGCACGGATGAGCGTTTTATCCACACCGGTCCCGTGTGGGGCTGTAGTGGTTCGCCAGTTTATATTGATGGCCGGTTGGCGGGGGCGTTGGCTTTCGCCGCGACCTTCAGTAAGGACCCGCTTTACGGCGTCACGCCCGTTAAAGAGATGCTCAGGGTAGGACAAGTTAGTTCTTCTGAGCAGAATGCAGAGCAGATGGCCGGGACCTCAAACCCTGTAAAGGGCGTTTGGGAACTCGGCTTTGGGTTTGATTTTTCCAGGCAGATTGATTTTGCTGAAATTAACAGGCAAATTACAACCAGCCGCCTTTCAGGAAAAAATATTCAGGGCGGTCTGACTTTTTTGCCGTGTCCATTGATTACTTCTGGTTTGCCAGCCGAAGTTTGCGAGCGGTTGAATACCTCAATTGAGCCTTTCGGCCTTGTAGCCGTTCCCGGCATCGCCGGCGGGGGAACACCAAACAAAGTAAAGAGCGTTTGGGAACCAGATGGCGTTCAATTAGCTCCTGGTGCTTGTCTTACTATTCCGCTGGTAACCGGTGATATAACAATGACTGCAATTGGGGCGGTAACCGAGGTTGTGGGTGACGAGGTGTATGGCTTTGGGCATGGTTTCCTTGGCAGCGGAGCGATTGATTTGCCGATGGCCACCGGCCAGGTGCATACTGTGGTATCGAGCTTGGTTCGTTCTTTCAAATTCGCCAGCCCCATCGAAATTGTCGGCGCCTTGACAACGGATGAGTCGGCATCGATACGTGGACGAATCGGTGCAAAGGCCAAAATGATACCGCTGGTAATAACGGTGGACCGTTACAATGACGCCGAGAAGCGAGTGTACAACTGTAGCGTCGCTGACAATCAATTGCTTACCCCACTTGTGCTTCGCTCGGCTGTGGCCGGGGCAACTCTTATGCTTGGCAGTTTGCCGCCGGAGCATACGGTCGAGTATAAGGTAACTATTGGTGTAGAGGGAGCCAACCCCATTACTTTTGAAAACGTCTCCACTGGTATCGGCCTGGATGAAATGCTGGAAGAGGGTGCCGGCCCCGTTGCGATACTCTTGAACAATCCGTATGAGAAAGTTGATATAAATTCAATTGATTTTGATGTTTGCATAACACCAAAAAATATCTCTTCGAGAATATGGTCGGTCGATTTGTCTGATTCGAGAGTAAAAGCCGGCCAGCAGTTGGATGTTGCTGTGGTTGTGGAAACTTTCCTGGCGGAAAAGAAAAAATACCAGTGCAGCTTGAAGATACCCCGCGAGTTGGCGCCAGGTAAATATAATTTGATTGTATGCGGCGGCTACGGTTACCAGGAGTTTCTCACGAAAGCTGCACCGTATAAATTTGTCCCCCAGAGCCTCGAAACTCTTGTTGAGGCGATGAATAATCTTCTTACTATCGGCAGAGATAAATTGTATTGTCTCCTGGTTTTGCCGCCCGGTGGCGTTGCGCTGGAGAAGGCCGAGCTTCCTGATTTGCCGGCCACTAAGGTATTACTCCTGCAGGATGTCAAAAGGACGCTGAGAAGCCAGCCGCACCCGCATTGGCTCGAAGAGAGTTTGGCGACCGGCACCGTTATTATCGACAAAAAAGTTATGCATATAACAGTGGAAGAATAACAGGAGTGGAAGATGAGAATCGGAAAACGAAAAACTATAACTGGAAATTCAGAACTTTTCGGTTTTGCACTATGGTTTTGTGTTTTTGGCTCTTTGCTTTTAGTTTATTTGTCGAGCCCCTGTTGTTGGGCGGTTACCAGCAAGGTTACACGTCACAGCAGCAGTGAAGATTTGTTAAAAGGCCGGACAAAGGATATTGTGGTTGGCTCACAGGGAACTCTTCAGCTCGGCCGAGCAGCCGAAGTAATAATCGAGAAGTTCGAAGACCTCTGCCGGACCGCAGGCGCCAAAGAGAGCGTTTCGGAACCCTGGTCGATAAACAGCGTTGTTGTAAGCGGCGGGACCGTTTACCTCGGCACGAGTCCTAACGGCGGTATTTACAGGTACAGCCTTGGTAAACTGACAAGAATTTATCCGTTCGAGTCAGAGGAAAGCAAAAATGTAGAAACCAGTCTCGATACTCGAACGGGCATCGAGCATTTAGCGAATGAGCATATCTTCGCGATGGCAATCGATATAGCCGGCAGGCTTTTGGCCGCCACAAGCGGCGACAAGTGTGCACTGTACCGCTTCGAAGCGGACAAACTGGAGGAACCGGAACTGATTTTTGAGCCGAATGACACCCATACGGACTCGCCTTGTGGGGGCACTAAATATATCTTCGCGATAGCTATTGATGCTGCCGGCAGTATTTATTTGGGTACCGGACCGCAGGGCAAAATCTACAGACTCGATTCTTTGGGCAAAGAACCACAGCTTCTTTACGATAGTCGCGACAAAAACATACTTTCACTGACAGTTGGACAGGACGGCTTTGTTTACGCAGGCAGTGACAGCCGCGGACTTGTTTATAAGATAAACCCTCGCGATAAGACGGCAACGGTTTTATACGATAGCGACCAGCCGGAGATTACTGCACTCCTATTTGCCGGCGACGGTGATTTGTATGCGGCAGCGACATCGGCTAATATTGTTCAGGTTCCCGCTGAATTTACTGCACAACCGCCCTTGGCTGGTCGCCCTGAGGTCGAATTAGAAGAGCAGGAAGGTGTCCCGGAAAACGAAGGGGAAGGGGGATTGAAACTCGAAATTGCAAATACAAAAGAAATTGCCGATGAAGAGCCACCCAAAATACAAATGCCGTCACTCAAACCGGCTAAGTCCACTGAGGCCAGTTACATATATAAAATAACCAAAGATGGTTATGTGACCGATATATTCACAGAGGCTGCGGTTCTCTTCTGCCTGGCAGAACAAGAGCGGAAGCTGCTTATCGGGACTGGAAACAGCGGCCAAACCTTTACTGTCGACCCTGCCTCGGAGCAGCAGGCAATCATCTATCAGGATGAATACGCATCGCAAATAACCGCGGTAGCTGTGGCGGACGACGACGTGTATCTTGGGACGGCAAATCCTGCGAAATTGATAAAGCTGGCCAAAACTTTTGCTCCCGGGGGAACTTACACTTCTGCTCTTATAGATGCCGGTCAGCCGGCTAAGTGGGGCAAGCTGCAAATCGAGGCCGATATCCCACAGGGCTGCAAAGTTATGGTGGCTTCTCGCAGTGGAAACGTTAAAGATGTAAACGACCCGACTTTTTCAAACTGGACCAAACTGGCCGAAGTTACTGAGCCGCTGCAGCTGCGATGCCCGCTCGGCAGATTCTGTCAGTATAAGCTCGTTTTGCAAACCGAAGACCGCCGGAAAAGTCCGCTTGTAAGAGAGATTGCCGTTGCCGATACTGTCCCAAATCTGGCGCCGAAGGTTGAGTCCGTCAACGCCGAAAGAATCGAATCAACGGGCAAAATGGGATTGTTCAAAATCAGCTATAAAGCCGAAGACGATAACGACGACAAACTGATTTACAAAATAGATTTTAGAAAAGTTGGAAGAGAAAGTTGGATTGAGCTGGAAGAAGAGCTGGAAACAGACAGCTTCGAATGGGACGGAAGAACCGTCGAAGATGGACGGTATGAACTCAGAATAACCGCAAGTGACGAGAGAAGCAATACCACAACAACCAAATTGACGGGCAGTAGAATAACTGAGCCGGTGGTCGTTGATAACACCGGGCCGGTTATTAAAAAGCATTCTGTTGAGCGCGACGAGAAAACCGTAGTGCTGAAGCTGCAAATATCAGACCAGTTAAGTGCAATCGGCGGGGTAGACTATACCGTTGACAGCAATGCCGAGTGGATAAGCGCTGTGCCGGATGATTTCGTCTATGATACTACGGATGAGGATTTCACTATCGTCATCGAACAGCTGGACCCCGGCGAGCATATAATCGCCGTCAGAGTCTGTGATGACGTTGGCAATACAACGTATAAAACCTTCGAGGTTACCGTGGCGGGCGGCTAATCATTGTGCGATATATCGAATTTAAAAAAATAGTCGATACTGTCGAGTCTCTTTGCATAGCAAGTGCATACGAACTTCCGTCCGACGTTTTAGCTGCTCTTGAAGAAGCAGCGCAAAAGGAATCCAATCCGGCGGCAGTGAAAATATTAAATCAGCTCATCGAAAATGCCCGCATAGCAAAGGACGAAAAGATACCGCTCTGTCAGGATACGGGCCTGGCGGTTGTCTTCGTCGAACAGGGCTGCGAAGTGTTTGTTAAGGCAGATGGAGAGCAGACGTTATTCGATGCGATTAACTCCGGTGTCGCAGCAGGTTACAAAAA
>CAYYFT010000118.1:0-5011 GCA_964471015.1 uncultured Pirellulales bacterium
CGCAGTGCTTGGTCTTGATAATAATGGCCAGCTTTTGCTCGAAGCGGCATCCCAACTCGACTACCAGATACGAGTTTTTTCTGAATTCCAATAACATTATCCGCTGATTCGGTAATACTCTTTCCTATATCAGAACATTGGCTATCTCGCCTTACATCCGGGATTTCCAGCGTAACTTTCTAATTCGGGATAACGAAAGCCGAGTAGGGCCTCTGGCCTACAACTATCGGGTTTGAATTGGTTATTGACTTTTCGACGGCGATGGGGGAGAATGGATTTTTCTCGCTTGTCCCCAAATTTGAAACGCAAGGTTATTAAGGAGGTAAAAAATGTTTAACGGTATTTTTCGCATTCCTCAACCAATCAATGAACCGGGTTTACAGTATGCTCCGGGTAGCAGCGAACGTAAAGAACTGAAGGCCAAACTCAAAGAGATGCTTGGCGGGCAGGTGGAGGTTCCGATGATTATAGCTGGAAAAGAAGTCCGCAGCGGCAAGCTTAAGGATATCCGCTGCCCGCACGACCACAAACACGTGTTAGGCAGGTATCATGAGGCTGATGCGGACTTTACTATTAAGGCTGTCGACGCCGCTGAAAAGGCAAAGCAACAGTGGGGCACAATGCCTTGGGAATCAAGGGCGGTCGTTTTGCTAAAGGCCGCGGAACTGCTCGCCGGTAAATACCGCCAGACATTAAATGCAGCAACAATGCTGAATATGAGCAAAACCCCGCACCAGGCGGAAATTGACTCAGCCTGTGAGCTCATTGATTTCTGGCGATTCAACCCGCATTTTATGGAGGAGGTATACGGCGACCAGCCAATGTCAACGCCCGGCGTCTTGAACTATATGGAGCACCGCCCGCTCGACGGTTTTGTTCTTGCATTGACGCCGTTCAACTTCACTTCCATCGCTGGGAACCTTCCGACCGCTCCGGCCCTAATGGGTAACACCGTCGTCTGGAAGCCCGCATCAGCTGCTGTGCTGCCCGCATACTTTATTATGAAAATCCTTGAAGAAGCGGGTATGCCGCCCGGAGTTATAAATATGGTGCCGGGACCGGGACCCGTTGTCGGACCGCCGGCACTAAACGATGTTAGACTTGGTGGTATCCACTTTACAGGAAGCACGTATGTATTCTCGACAATCTGGCTGACCATCGGCTCGGACATTCGAAAATATGTCTCGTATCCCAGAATAGTTGGTGAGACCGGCGGAAAGAACTTCATATTCGCGCACGCAAGCACCGATATTGACGCCCTCGTAACCGCCCTCGTCCGCGGCTCATTTGAATATCAGGGCCAGAAATGCTCAGCTTCTTCGAGGGCATATATCCCCGATTCCATCTGGCCGCAGGTAAAAGAACGAATGCTTGGTGAAATCGGTACTATTAAAATGGGTGATGTAACTGACTTTAGCAACTTTATAGGAGCGGTTATTGACAAAAAGTCTTTCGAAAACATCAACGGCTATATCGAATTTGCTAAGAGTTCGACCGATATGGAAATCATTGTCGGCGGTGGATGTGACAGCTCGAAAGGCTACTTCATCGAACCCACCGTTGTGGTATCTAAAGACCCGAAGTCGAAGTTGATGGTCGAGGAGATATTCGGCCCCGTATTAACTATCTACGTCTATCCTGAAAGTGAATATGGTCAAACCTTGGAAATCTGCGACCAGACCTCCCCGTATGCCCTGACCGGTGCGATTTTCGCCCTCGAACGCAGCGCCATCGTAAAGGCGATGGATACTCTTCGCCACGCCGCTGGTAATTTCTATGTCAACGACAAGCCCACAGGTGCGGTAGTGGCCCAGCAGCCCTTCGGTGGCACACGTGCCTCGGGCACCAACGACAAAGCTGGCAGTTGGCTTAACCTTGAGCGATGGGTCTCGCCGCGGGCAATAAAGGAAACGTTCCTGCCGCCGAGGGACTTCCGTTATCCGTATATGAAGTTGGAATAACAGCCAAGCTGACTGCGGTTGTGGTTTTTATGGAAATTATCGACCTGCGATGCTAAAATGACCGGCAGTTATGACTACCGCCACAAAAGACATTGCAGAGACATTCTTAAATACGCCTCTGGAAGAGCTTGTCTCCCGGGCCGACGAGGTTAGAAAAAAGTTCATAGGCAATAAGCTGGAGCTTTGTAATATATTAAATGCCCGCTCCGGCCTTTGCAGCGAAGATTGCAAATTTTGTGCCCAGTCGGCAAGGCATCACGCTGATATATCGACCTATCCCCTTAAGAAAAAGGAAGAAGTGGTCAAAGCTGCACGAAAAGCTAAAGCTATCGGCGCAGAAAAATTCGGCATTGTAACCAGCGGAAACCGGCTTAGTAATAGCGAAGTAAATGTGGTTGCGCAGGCAATATCGGAAATAAAGGACAGAATTGGTATTGCTGTTTGTGTTTCACTGGGTGCTGTGGAAAAATCGCAGCTTCAGCTTCTCAAAGAGGCCGGACTTTCACGCTATCATCATAATATCGAAACATCCCGCCGTTTTTACCCCCAAATTGTCTCAACTCACACCTTTGACGAGAGAATCAATACTATAAATTCCGCTAAGCAGGTCGGCCTTGAAGTTTGCAGCGGCGGTATAATCGGAATGGGTGAGACCTGGCAGGATAGAATTGATATGGCTTATACTCTGAAAGAGTTGGATGTCAACTCAATCCCTCTCAACATATTAGTTCCGATTAAGGGCACTCCTCTTGAATCCGCCGAGCCGATACCATTGGCTGATATTATAAGAACGATATGTATTTTCCGCATTATATTGAAAGATAAAATTGTCAAAATCGCCGCCGGCAGAGAGGTGAGCTTAAAAGATTCCCAGCTTAAGGCATTTATCGCCGGCGCAAATGGAATGCTTATAGGTGGATATCTGACCGTCAGAGGGGCGGCGCTCGATGCTGATTACGCACTCATTGAAGAAATAAAGAGAGTATGGACAGAATAGATAAGCTTTTGGCGCAGAGGAAGGCGGATGGTCTTCTCAGGGTCTTGAGGCCCGCCGATTTGCGCAAAGACGGAAAAATTTATTACGATGGCGTCGAACTTTTCGATTTTTCATCCAATGATTATTTAGCTCTATCAGGCCATCCTAAGCTCAGGGAAGCTTCTAAAAAGGCCGTTGACTCTCTCGGCACAAGTGCCTCGGCATCACGCTTATTAAGCGGGGACTTAAAGATTCACCACCAGCTCGAAGACAGGGTCGCCGAATTCAAAGGCAAAGAAAGCGCTTTGGTTTTCAATTCCGGCTATCAGGCCAACATAGGGATAGTAAGCGCACTATACGACAAAGGCGACGCAGTTTTTTGCGATAGATTAAGTCACGCCAGCATAATAGATGCAGTGTGGCAGTCCGGTGCTAAGCTTTTTCGCTTCGGCCATAACGATTTGGACCATCTCGAATCTCTGCTGAAAAAAGAAAGTCACAAATTCAAAAACTGCCTTATAGTTACCGAAACCGTTTTCAGTATGGACGGCGACAAGCCTCCCTTAAAAGAGCTTGTAGATATCAAAGACAGGTGCGATTGCTTTCTTATGGTCGATGAGGCGCACGCCACGGGAATTTTTGGCCCCAATGGCGCCGGCGTCGTCGAAGAGCAGGGCCTCTCCGACCGCATAGAGTTAATAATGGGAACGTTCAGCAAGGCCTTAGGCAGCTTCGGTGCCTATCTTGCCTGCTCGGAAGAAATAAAGCAGTATCTTATAAATTCCTGCAGAAGCTTTATTTACTCTACGGCTCTGCCGCCGGCGGTAATAGCAGCCGACATCGAGGCCGTCAATATCGTAAGAGATGAACCATTTCGCAGGGAGACACTGCTCGCCAATGCCGATTATTTTCGCACTCGGCTCCGCAGGGAGGGATTCGATGTAAAAGGCTCATCTCAAATAGTTCCTTTGATTGTGGCGGATACCGATAGGGCGGCTCGTATCAGTCTCCGGCTTCAGGAAAGCGGGTTTTGGGTTCTTCCTATAAGACCGCCTACCGTCCCACAAGGCCAGGCGAGATTGAGATTCTCACTGACTTACCATCATACCCGCCAGGTTTTGGAAAAACTCGCCGACCGGATTGTTGAAGTTATGCAAAGTGAGAAATGAGATGACCGACTGGCTCAAAAAAGATTTGCAATATATCTGGCACCCCTATACGCAAATGAAAGACTGCCGAAAGTTTCCTCCGATTTTTATAAAAAGGGCCAAAGGCGCCAAATTATACGATGACAAAGGAAGCTTTTATTACGACACAATATCCAGTTGGTGGTGCAATGTTCACGGCCATAACCATCCGAAAATAAAAGCGGCGATTAGAAAGCAGCTAAATTCTCTCGACCATACTTTACTTGCCGGCTTTACTCATAAGCCCGCAGTCCTCTTGGCTGAGAAGCTTGTTTCTATCACTCCCAAAAACCTCACCAAGGTCTTCTTCTCCGATAACGGCTCAACCGCCGTGGAGACTGCTCTTAAGATGTCCTTTCAATACTGGCGCAATGTTGGCCGGAAAACAAAAACAAAATTCCTCTCTCTCGACCTCGCTTACCACGGCGATACTATCGGGGCGATGAGCCTCGGCGGAGATACGGTGTTCAGCAGGACGTTCGATGCCTTGCGTTTCGATTCCTTTAAGGTGCCCTCGCCTTATTGTTACCGCTGCCCGCTCGGCAAACAAAGGACCTCCTGCAATATCGATTGTATAAAGCCATTGCAAAACACTTTAAAAAAACACAAAGATAAAATAGCCGCTGTTATTTTGGAACCCTTGCTGATGGCAGCGGCTGGTATGATTGTCTATCCTGTTGAATACCTAAAGCAAGCCGCCGAGCTTGCCCAAAAATACAATGTTCACTTAATCCTCGATGAGGTCGCCACCGGTTTTGGTCGCACGGGAAAAATGTTTGCCTGCCAATATGCTTCTGTCCAGCCGGATTTTATCTGTCTCGCAAAGGCAATTACTTCCGGAACGCTTCCTTTCGCTGCAACCTTGACAACCGACAAAATCTACAACG
>CAYYFT010000119.1:0-5004 GCA_964471015.1 uncultured Pirellulales bacterium
GCCCTTACGGTGTTGTCGAGATTGTACCCACCCCCGCCGGTCGTAAGGATTGGTTTTTCAAAACTTAACAGGTGGTTGATGATTTCTGCATAAACGTTATTAGTCAGATGCATATGCGCAAGAGGGTCACCTGCAAGAGCATCCGCCCCCAGCTCGAAAACAAATACATCGGGCTTGAATGCCCTAATTAACGGCAGCACCAGCACCTCGAATGCCTTCATATACGCCTCGTCGTAAGTGCCTATCGGAAGAGGAACATTTATACAGTAGCCCTTCCCTTCCCCGCTGCCGATTTCATCTTCGAATCCTGTTCCCGGAAACAGTGTCCTTGGATTCTGGTGCAGTGATATAGTCATCACGTCGTGCCGGTCATAAAAAGCGTATGCGACCCCATCACCGTGATGAACGTCCACATCAAGGTATAAAACCCGCTTCCCCCCCTCTGCCAGTATCATACACGCAAGCGCAACATCATTGATATAGCAAAACCCTGATGCCCGTTCAGGCCCAGCGTGATGAAACCCGCCCGATGGATTGAACACTGCTTCTGCCTCGCCCGACAGTATCATCTTTGCACCCACCAGCGTCCCTCCGGCAGCCAGGACCGCTCCCTCATATAATCCCTCAAAGACAGGACAATCCGACGTCCCGATTCCCATACCAAGCGCTTCAGTGTTAAATTTTCCTGCAGAGGCCTCTTTCAAGGCACGCAGATAACGCGCCGAGTGAAACTTCTTTAGAACAATTCTCTCAACCGGCTCAGGTGCTACTTCTTTTCTACCTGCCCCCGACAAAAGCCCCATCGAATTTATAATCTCTCGGACCCTTTTAGTCCGGATTGTATTAAACGGATGCTCAGGAGGATATTGATACTTCTCCAGCTCCTCCGAATAAATAAATACGGATTCTCTCCTTGCCAAAGTCTGCTCCTACCTCCCTTTCTCTGCCAAATCATACGTTATGCTGTAGACTTGACCATCAAACTCTGTGTTTACCTTATAGCCGGAGTTGTGAAAGATTGCCAGCATTGGCTTATTGCTTGGCAACACTTTCGCATAAAACCGCTTTACACCACGTTTTTTGGCAATTTGGGTGAGGTAATCCAAAAGAAAGGTCCCCATCCCCTTCTGCTGCCATTCGTCCTGGACAAGAAAGGCCACCTCAGCAACCTGTGTTTTGGGGTCGAGAAAATACTGAGCAATAGCAACTATTTGCTCACCAGAAACTCCCGGAACCGTGCCAACAATAGCAAGGTCCTGGTGGTAATCAATGTTTGCTAACTGCTGGACATCCTTGTGAGGAAACGCGATTGTGTGAGTCATATAACGGGTCTGAACAGATTTGCTGCTTAGCGAATACAGCATCTCGGACAATGCCGCCTCATCGGTAGGTCTGACAGGCCTGAAGAATATCTCAGTGCCGTCACGTAAGGTATCATAGCGTTCCAGCTCCTCCGGATACATTACCTTTTCGGTATCCAGTTCTATCTGGTCGGCGTAAATATACCTTTGGGCCTTTGCTGCCTGAATTAGCTCTTTTCGGAACTTCGGATGTGCAATGTTAATCAGAGAGAGCACTCTTTCCCTGATGCTTTTACCGTGCAGATAGGCAATTCCATATTCAGTAACTACATAATGGACGTCACCGCGAGTGGTAACTACGCCGGCTCCTTCGGTCAGGTGCGGCACAATCCGACTTACCTTTCCATCCTTTGCGGTAGATGGCATTGCGATAATAGCCTTGCCGCCCCTGCTTCTGGCGGCCCCGCGAATAAAATCAACCTGTCCGCCAATGCCACTGTAAAATCTGTAACCCAATGAGTCGGAACAAACCTGACCCGTCAAGTCAATTTCCAGACCAACATTAATCCCCACCATCTTCTCGTTCTGGCATATTATATGAGGGTCGTTAACATACTCGGTGGGATAAAACTCAAAAAAAGGGTTATTGTCTATGTAATCGTAAAGTCGCCTTGAGCCCATACAGAAGCTCGCCACAACTTTGCCATGATTGAGGTTTTTTTTGGTGCAGGTGACAGCACCGCTTTCAATCAGGCCAATAATCCAGTCGCTGAACATCTCCGTATGAATCCCAAGGTCTTTCTTATATATTAGAAATTCAGCAATGGCATGAGGTATTTGTCCTATACCGCATTCAATCGTGCTGCCGTCTTCGACGAGCATGGCAACATTCTGGCCAATACGACGGAGGGTATCATCAGGTTCAGGTATCACGGTTTCAATGATTTCTTCATCGTAAGGCACTAACATATCAATGGTGTTGACGTGTATGAAGCTATCTCCGAATGTACGCGGCATCCGATTATTTACCTGTGCTACGACATATCTGGCATTGGCGGCAGCGGATTTGACAATATCTACAGATACGCCGAGGCTGCACAAACCGTTCGCATCGGGCGCAGTTACACTAATCAGGGCGACATCAATGGGGATTCTGCCTCTTTCGAACTCACGCGGTATCTCCGAAAGGAATATAGGAGTGTAATCTCCGATGCCTTTGCTCAGAGTATCGCGAACGTTATCAGCAATGAAAAAACTGTTCATCTTAAACTTTTCACGAAACTTCTCGTCGGCGTATGGTGCAGTCCCCATCGTCAACAGATGGACAATATGAGCGTCGCAGATTCCACCGCAATGCTTGACCAGAGCATCGACAAGATGCTGCGGCTGGCCGCAGCCGGTCCCTATAAATATATTATTGCCGGACTTAATCAGTTTCATCGCCGAAGCTGCAGTAGTTGTTTTTGCTTTATACTTCTCTTTCCAATCGAATTTTTGCATAGTCGTCTCTCTAAGTTAAATCTGCTCCACACTTATCCTTGCATCGACTGCTATTGGCGTTGTGCCCGCCGGGCCGACAACATAGGGGTTTATATCCATCTCCTGAATCTGAGGAAATTCGGTAACTAATTGTGAAAGTCTCTGTAGCCCTTCTGCTATTGTATCTATATCCACCCCCTCTTCGCCGCGCTCACCTTTCAGCATTCTGTATGTCCTGGTGCTTATAAGCATCTGCTTTGCCTCTTCTGCCGTCAATGGCGCCAGATAAAATGACACATCCTTTAGCACCTCGACCATTGTCCCACCCATTCCGAACATCATCAGTGGACCAAAATGAGGGTCGCGATTCATTCCAAGGATAACCTCTTTGCCGCCTCCGCACATCTGCTGAACAAGCACGCCGAGGATATCGGCATCAGGCATCTGTTTTGGTATCCGGTACATCATCAAATCGAATGCATCCGTTACTTCAACAGCACTGTTGAGACCCAGTTTAACGCCGCCGACATCTGACTTATGCAATATCTCCGGCGACCAAATTTTCAGCACTATGGGAAATCCCAGCTGCTGAGCTATATTTGCCGCTTGCTGTGCTGTGGTTGCTATAGAGCCTTTCGGCGTTACAAAACCATAGGCCTCAAGTATTTCCTTCGAATCCTCCTCACCGATTTCTCTAACCCCGCGCCGCAGATACCTCTCAATAACATTTTCAACCTTTCTGCGATTAACGGGAAATAGTTTTACCACTCGTTTGGGACGGGTGCGCCATCTGAGATAGTCGAACATCACCTTGATAGTAGAGACAGCGACTTCCGTAGAATCATATTGTGGGATTTTGCCTCTCCTTAGTATTTTTACTGCGTCGGCAATTTTACCGGCGCCGAGGAAACAAGCAAGAACCGGTTTAGTTGGTTTTTGGCTTGCTATCTTGACAATTGCTTCCGCAATGGCCGCAGGTTGGGTCATTGCCTGGGGGGTTAGGAGCACTAAAACTATGTCCACACCGGCGTCATCGAGGATGGCATCGAGAGCGAATTCATAACGGTCAGCAAGAGCATCACCTAAGATATCTACGGGATTATACAGATTGGCGGCGGCCGGCAATTCAGCAGCCAGTTTTTTTATAGTTTCGTCGGATAGTTTCGCAAAACCGAGGTTATGTTGTTCAACAGCATCGGCTGCCATAATGCCGGCACCGCCGGCATTGGTGATAATAGCGACTTTCGAACCTTTGGGAAGTGGTTGATTCGCAAAGGCCTGCGCATAATCAAACTGCTGTTTTATAGAGTCGCATCGTATGATGCCAGCGCGTTCGAATACACATTCGTAAGCAACTTCACTGCCGGCAAGACTTCCGGTATGAGATGAGGCGGCTTTCGCACCTGCTGACGTGCCGCCGGCCTTCATCAACAATATAGGTTTTCGGTATGAAATCTGTTCTGCCTGGCTTACAAAAGCATTGCCGTCAACAATGCTTTCAAGATAACCGGCGATAACTCTGGTCTCAGTATCGCCGGCAAGGGCCTTTATAACGTCAAGCTCATTAATATCAGCCTTATTGCCTATACTGACGAGTTTGCTGAAACCGATGCTGTTGGCATTGGCCATATCGAGAATAGCAGCTAATAATGCCCCCGATTGTGAAAGATAACCTATTGTTCCCTTCTCAGGCAGCTCTCCTCCGAAGCTGGCGTTTAGTTTATTCGCCGGCACTATCACACCGAGACAGTTTGGGCCGATTATTCTGATGTGAGCCTGCTTTGCAATCTGAACAATACGCTGCTCGAGCTCTCTGCCTTCTTTGCCGACTTCTTTGAAGCCGGATGTAATAATAATAACTGATTTGGTTCCAATTTTTGCACACTGCTGCATAACCGTCGGGACTGTTGTTGCAGGAACCGAAATAATCACAAGCTCTGGTGCCTGGCCGACAGATTCAAGGTCAGGATAGCATTTATGCCCTTCTATGGTCTCGGTATTCGGATTGATTGGGAATATGCCGCCCTCATATCCGGCGTCAATCATACTTTTGAGAATCTCATAGCCGACCTTGCCTTTTTTCCGAGATGCCCCGACGATAGCAACGGAGTTCGGGCTGAAAAACTTCTCGAGGGCCATAGTGATTGATATCCCTTCTGAACATAAATAGTTCTTAAAGGTGGATTATACTACTTCATATCAAGGCGATTTGCAAAGTTTTTTT
>CAYYFT010000120.1:0-4991 GCA_964471015.1 uncultured Pirellulales bacterium
GATTATGCCGCCACAAGAAAACAATTCGCAGTGGCCATTGAAAAGCTGCCGGCTGTCCGTGATATGCTTATCGATATGAAGATTGCCATCGAAGCAGGCCGAGCACTACTATACGAGACATCACGCATAGTGGATATAGAAATAGGATTCGCCAAACGCATTGAAGAAAACCCACCCGAGGACAAAGCAGAAGCTAAACAGCTCAAAAACGACGCACGAAAATATAAAAGATATGCCGGGATGCTAACGCCAATGAGCAAATATTATTGCTCCGAGATGTCCAACAGGGTTGCTTACGATTCGATTCAGGTCCTCGGAGGCAGCGGCTATATGCGAGACTATGCCTGCGAACGGCACGCCCGTGATGCAAGAATTACAACTATTTACGAGGGAACGAGTCAATTACAGATTGTAGCCGCTGTTCGCGGCGTCTGCAGCGGAACAGCCGAGAAATTTATCACCGAACTATCTCAAGGACAATTTCAACCGGAAGTTAAGGATTTGCTTGATAAACTCGCTGAAGGAACACAACTATTAGCAAAGTCGGTTGCCTTTGTAAAAGAAAACGGCAACGAATATATGGACCTATATGGCAGAGCGCTGGTCGATATTGCGATAAATTTAATCAATGGCTATCTATTCTGCAGCCAGGCCAGCACTGAAGTTGATATGCAGGTCGAAGGCGACTCGTCATCTATGAAAGAACGCAAGGCAATGATTGCCAGAAGATACATCACCAAAAATGCACCTAAAATTGTCTCTCTCGCAGAGCTGATTTGCACCGGTGACAAATCAACATTTACAGAATACGAAGCGATGATAGGTCCTATAGCAAGTGAGTGAATTAGAGAATTAGTGAATTAGAGATTAGTAAATTAGGAGTGAGATGGCTAAAGGATTTTATGATTTGAATATATGGGAAAAGGGATATGCCCTTTTGATGGAGATATACGAAATAACAGCAACATTTCCAAAGGAAGAAAAATATGGGTTATCTGGCCAGATGAGAGATTCAGCTAATTCAGTCATCGCAAATATTGCCGAAGCACATGGCAGATGTTATTTTGCTGATAAAGCAAGAGTTCTTTATACATCCCGCGGAGAATGTGAAGAGACACGGAGCCACTTAAGAGCTGCTTCAGGCCTAAAATACATTGACAAAAAAGTGTTTGGAAAATTGTATCAAGAATATGAAGGATTATCAAAAGGAATAAGTTCCTTCATTCGGACACTCAAAAAAGACTAATTCGCTAATTAACTATTATGCTTCGAGCGGTTATTTTTGATTTCGATGGAGTGATAACCGATTCTGAAATCCTGCACCTTCGCGCCTTCAACCAGGTGTTAGCTCAATACGGCGTCGAGATTTCAATAAAGGATTACTACAAAGAATATCTGGGCTTTACTGACTTTGATTGTTTCAAGACCCTCATCGATAAAGAGCTGTTACAAAAACCAACGGAGGGAATAAACAATCTCATAAAACAAAAAAATCAAATATTCGAAGAACTGACAAAAACCGAAGGCAAAATAATCGAAGGGGTGCGGGATTTCCTGCAGATGCTCAGGCAAAACAACATACCGATGGCTATATGTTCGGGTGCACTGCTGGTGGAGATTGAACTTATATTGGAACAGGGAAAGCTGCGCTCTTTCTTTGAAGTGATAGTCTCCGCAGAATTTGTAAAAAAAGGCAAGCCGAATCCTGAAGGTTTCCTGCTGACTTTGCGGAAACTTAACCAAAACCGACAGAATCCTGTTCTGCCAAACCAATGTATTGTGATAGAAGATTCACATTGGGGACTCGAGGCCGCCAAGGCAGCGGGAATGCACACCATCGCAGTAACAAATTCCTATGATGCCGACCAGTTAGCCCTGGCTGAAAAGATTGTTACGAGACTGGGCAACTTGAGCATAAGCGCTCTACAAGAGCTTTGCAGGTGAAGGATTACCTTCCCATCTGCAGCATACCGGGACCGGTAATCTTGGTTTTGATTCTGTCGGTTTTTAAGTTGTATTCGATACCAGGAGCAAGGGCACCATTGAAGAGACACGGCTGAAGCTCATCACCCCAGGCAGTGATTATAGACTTGTCGGCATCATAAAACATTTCACTGCCCACAAATTGAATATCTTTCCTTTTGCCCCATATATTCTTTTTGCCCTCCTCTTCATAAGTAATGCCGCCCGTCGCACTAAGTGTTGAAAGTTCACTCCGACCGCTGGCTGTCTCGTAAAGCACAGCTTCTACGTGGTTGGCGGTGGCTGAAACCTGTTGACCATATCGGCCCTGGACAATAGGAAAATAATCAATAAGGAGTTGCTCAACTCCGGCGCCAGCAATAATTAGATTCGCCTCTGGAAAATACTTCAAAGTATCAAAATTCCGCACAACCGCATAGCATGGTCTTTGCAAACTGAATCTGCCCACCTTTCTTTCCGGCTCCGCTATCTTTGAGTTATCAGCTGCTATTATGCCTGACCCAGTTGCTAAAAACATCTGCTGGCCGGCGTCATAGTCAAACCTAAGACATTTTAGCTTGGTAAAGCCAAGCAATTCTTCTCCTGCCCACTTAGAAGTGTCGAGTTGAACCACCTCGCCGCTTGCTGTTAGATGTTCTATGTCGGCCTGTAACTGCTTATCTTCGGACAAATTTACCGCAAGTTTTGGAGCCGAAAGCGTGTACTTCTGTTGAAAACTCGGTTTCTCCCGGAGCATCGCACATAGAACATCACCTTCGAAGATAACCTGATTTAACGCCGGCAGGAACCTGGCTTTCTCCTGGGCTGTTACTTTTACCGGAACGGCAGCTTGCTTGCCATCGCCTCTCTCGGAGGGGTGGGGCCTGTCTTCGGCGTCTATTACATCATTTACATAAAATGTAAGCTCTGATGGGCCACTGGCAACGGTATCCTCGGTAACTAAGCAATAGTCAATCCTCTGAGCAACGAATGTGGGCCGGCCGCTTCTGTCATTAAAGCTTTTGGGACCTTTGCCGCCGGTCGAAGTCGTATTCTTATACATTTTAGAAGAGTCCATCGGCACAATGACAATACCATTGTCACAGGTAACGATTATATCAGCAAACTCTTCGTCTCCTCCCTCTCGTCCGTCGTCTGTCGTCTCTCGTCTCTCGTCCCTCATCCCCTGTCCCTCATCCCTCGTCTCCTGCTTTACAAAATGCGTCTCGTCCCTGGATTTCTTACCTGGGCCTTTAGACCATAAAATGTTGTTGATGGAGACTTCATCAGCAAAAATCAACTGCTCCGGACAGTCTATAACAACATTATTTCTGAACACACATCTGTAGTATTCGCCCTCTCTCGTCCCTCGTCCCTCGTCTCTCGTCTCTCGCCGGTCTGTTTGTGCCCGGCTGCCGGGACTGGCTGGCCTCTCAGTGTTTGATGCTTGCGATGAAAACAAAGATGCCTTCCCGCTGCCCCGCCTTGCGTCAGGGGACGCAGGAGCAAGCGACGATTGTCTGATATTCAGAGTCTCCAAATCAATTATTTTAAGAAATTCGAGGCAGTCTTTTTCCTCGTTATAGACAAGTTCCATTCCCCTGCCGAGCATTTGAGCGTCTTGGGAGGTGAATTTGACCGGCCCGGCGGTCGAAAACTGCGATTTTTCGCTGATGAAAATAACATCATCGAGATAAATAAAGCTTTCTTTTATGTTGCTGCCCCTTTCGGGCAGGATGTGGATAACTACATTTCCCTTAAGTGTTGCATCCTTCGGGGTGGCTCTGCCAACAGCATCTTCAACTCGAACCTTACCCTCATCGGCCGTCATGTAGCATTTGAGATTATGTCGAAAAACATTCATATACGGCTTCTCAATTTCCCACTCGTCTCCTTCCACGTGAAGAAGTCTTTCGAATCCAAATTCTCGGTCAACCCGCTTTTCTGCGTTTAAGTGTGTGTATTTGGCTTTTTGGACGGTACCAACCCCAACATCGCCAACCATCCCGATTTCGCTGTCAAACTCGACGGCATTGCTATCGGCAACAGTATCCCCGCCTACCCAAAGGCTTGTCCGTCGGGCAGGAGCGAATTTCGCTTCAGTATCAATCTCTATGGGGGGAGTCCTGCTTATCTGGTTATAGAGCAGATATATTGCAAGCACTGCCCCCAATGAAATAAGCCATACATAGAGTTTTCGCGACTTAACCCTCATAACAAACCCTCGTAGCACGGCCATCTTGGCCATGCCTACACGGGCTGGAAGCCCGTGCTACAGCTGCCATCTGCCGCTCTTTTTCAGAAGGTATTCTATTACTTCACGCACCGCTCCATCACCCCCGCGACGTGTCGTTACATAATCAGCTATATCCTTAACTTCATCAACCGCATTAGCAACAGCCGCCCCAAACCCCACGTATCTTATTACCGGCAAATCCAGCAAATCGTCGCCGATATAAGCTGTCCTGTTTGCCGAAAGACCCGCCTGCTCAAGCAGCTTCTTGAACGCCGGCAGTTTCTCGAAACAATCCTGGACACAATAGTCTATATCAAGTTGCTCAGCCCGGCGTTTCGTCGCTTCCGAAAATCTGCCGCTCAAAAAAGCGACTTTTAGCCCCGCTCTCTGCCACATTCGAATACCGTGACCATCCAGCAAATTGAAGAATTTACCTTCACTGCCGTCCCCGTTAATCATTACTGTCCCGTCCGTTAAAACACCATCAACATCCAGAGCCAGCAACTGTATATCTGCAAGGTTTGTTTTTGGCTTCTCTGTCATTCGATTATCCTATGTCATCATTTTACTATCTTGCAGCACATGGTTATTGAAAACTCAAATTACAATTTTACCACACTACCGCGCTCGTTATAACAGACTAAATTATGTCTTTCACCGGTATAAGTCGACTCGGAATGAATTATCACGCGCTTATCATTGAGCTGCTCTATATGTGCTATCGCAGCTCTTCTCTCATTCTGCAGGTAGCCGCCAACTTCCGGCGATACAAACAGCTCGATGCGTTTTATAT
>CAYYFT010000121.1:0-4985 GCA_964471015.1 uncultured Pirellulales bacterium
GCATCGGCTCAGGCGACATATACGGACAATCCGTCTCAACCATCAATCTGTCCAGAGGCACGATTTGAGCAGCTTCCCGCACGGCCTCGGCATTCTTGAAAGTAACCACTCCCGTGAAAGATATGTAAAAACCATAACCCAGAACAATTTTTGCCTGCTCAGCCGAGCCGCTGAAGCAATGAAAGACTACTCTTTTAACTCCGCGGCCGTGCTGCTCTAAAATACTCATCGTTTCTTCGAAGGCCTCTCTGCAATGGACAATCACCGGCAGATTGAGGTCTTTGGCGATTTTGAGCTGGCTGGCAAAGACTCTTCTTTGGTCCGACTGTTTAGAAAGATTGTAATGGAAATCCAGCCCTGTCTCGCCGATAGCAACCACCTTTTCATTTTGTGCAAGTTCTCGCAGTTCTTTGAGTGTATCTGCCGTTACAGTTCTGGCATCGTGCGGATGAATTCCGACAGTCGCATACATATTTTCAAATCTCTCGGCAAGCTCTATTGCCTTTCGATTTTGCTGGGGGTCGGTTCCTACGGTTATCCAGCCGGTAACACCCGCGGCTCTGCTGCGCTCAATAACAGCAGCGACATCACCAGCCAATTCTTCAAAAGTCAGATGACAATGAGTATCAATCAGTTCCATTGTTTTTATGGCACGAAAGCGTTTTCGTAATGTCTTATCTGTATAGGGCCAGACTGCCCCAGCACTACCGTAACAACGTCAAAGCGAAAGGGTCTGTCTTCTATATTATGAATTGCTAAAAAAAAGCGGGCGGCCCTGCTCATCCTGGTTTTTTTGGCAGGCGTAATAACCGACTCCGCTGGCTCGAAAGCCTCATCCGCTCTGGTCTTCACCTCGACAAAAACGATATCGCTGCCGGTATCGACCATAATAAGGTCAATTTCGCCGCTCTTACAGGAAAAATTGCGGGCGAGCCTTTTGAAACCTTTCCTTTTCAGAAAGCTCTCGCAGTGCTTCTCGCCCCATCGGCCGAGCTTCTTTCTATCAGCCAACAGCTTGTCTCTGTTCAGCAGCCAATCCATCATAATTGATTATTGATAATTGGTGGATTGAAAAAGCATTAAAAATAATCAATAATCACTGAGAGACGGTGTGCTTGCCGTGCCTATGAGCCAGCTTGACCGCCTTGCCGGTTCGCTTGCGGAGATAATAGAGTTTTGCACGCCTTGTTTTGCCGCTTCGAGTCGGCCGAATATCAATTACGTTCGGCGAATGAAGCGGAAAAATTCGCTCTACCCCCTCGTTATCCACGATGCGCCGCACCGTGAAGGTTTCATTGATTCCGCGACCTTTGCGGGCGATTACTGTGCCGCTAAATACCTGTACACGCTCCTTATCGCCTTCTTTGATTCTGCAACGCACATCTACAATATCGCCTATTTCAAAATGCGGTATTTTTTTCTTCAGGCTCTTGCTTTCAACAGCATCCAGCATTTGCGTTTTCACTGGTTTTTCCTTATTTTATTTCTAATTAAAAATTCAATTCTGTATCTGGTTCTAAGATATTCTCAACTCCAATGGGAAACACTGAATTCTACTTAATTTTATGTTTGGAGCAAGGATTTTTTATTATATTTTCTCTTTTCTGTTGTTTAATAAGTCCGGTCGCTGCTTTTTTGTTCTTTCCAGTGCCTGCTGGCGCCGCCACTCGGCAATTTTACCGTGGTCGCCGCTTAAAAGAATATCGGGCACTTTCATACCGCGAAAAACCTCAGGCCTTGTATATTGCGGATACTCCAAACCGCCATCGGCCGAGTCGCTAAATGAATCGTCTTTTGGTGAATCTTCATCACCCAGGGCGCCCGGCAGCAGTCTAACCACTGCATCAATGACTACCATAGCTGCCGGTTCTCCGCCGGAGAGAACATAGTCTCCCACCGAGATTTGCTCGGCCCCCAGGCCTATGCGGATTCGCTCATCGAATCCTTCATACCTGCCGACAATTAAAATAAGCCGTTTTTCCTTGCTTAATTCGGCTGCCTTTGCCTGGTTGAATTTCTGTCCCTGTGGTGTAAGCAAAATGACGCGGCTTTTTTCTGCTGATAGCTTCTCCACATACTCGAAGCAATCGAAAATCGGGCCCGTCATCATAACCATACCCGGCCCGCCGCCATACGGTTTGTCATCAACCTTCTTGTATTTGTCAGTGGCGAAATCTCTTATATTGGTGAGAACGATGTTAACTATGCCCGCTTCCTGCGCCCTCTTTAATATCGAGTGACGCAGAGGTGATTCGAACATCTCCGGGAAAAGCGTAAGGACATCAATTTTCATCAGTCTTGTCTATCTTCTTCACTCGAGCCGGTTTCTTTTTCTTCTTTTCTTCTTTCGTTTCCGGTTTAGTCTCAGCTTTTGCTTTAACCTCAGCTTCATCTTTTTTACCTTTAGCTGCTGTCTTGGTTTCTACCTTAGCTTCTTTAACGGCACCTTCTTTGACTTCCGGTTCGGGTTTGGCCTTTTTCTTAGCTTTGGCTTTTGGTTCAGCCGCCGCTTCGACCTCAACCTTTTTTTCTACAGCTTCGGGTGCTTTCACTTCGGGTTTTGCCTCAGCTTTGGCCTCAACTGCCTCTTTAGCTTTGGTTTCCTCCGGCTTGACCTCAGCCTCAACCTTTCCTTCTACCGCTTTAGCTGCCTCAGTTTTCGCTTTGGCTTCTTCTTCGGTTTTTGCCTTGGCTTTCTCTTCGGCCTCGGCGGCCGCTTTTTCTGCGGCAATTCGTTCGGCTTTTGTGAACAGCTTGCCTTTGGCACGGGCTATGGCCCTGGCCTTCGCTCGACGCGCCGACTTCTCTTCGGCATATTTGGTTTTGATGCCTTCCCGAAGCAGAATCTGCGAAACCGTATCAGATGGTATTGCCCCTTTGTCGAGCCAGTACTTTATCCGTTCTGTGTTGAGCACAACCTGTTTGGATTCATCTTTTTCAATCGGGTCGTAATGTCCAAGTTTTTCAATGACTCTCCCGTCCCGTGGCACGCGCGATTCAACCGCATTGATTCTGAAGAACGGCCGATGCCGCCTTCCCATTCTCGTCATTCTCAACTTTACCGACATAATGTTTTCCTTTCATTACCTGTTATAATCAATTCTCGCGATTCGCAAAAAGCGGGTCACGAAACACGTTTGCAATGTAAAGCATAACCATTAATAAAAATTGCCAGATTCGCCGGGTCAATCCGAGCATCTGCTGCGATTTTTTGTATCTGCTCATCAGTTAGACCGTCGACTTTTTCTTTTTCGCCCTGTGTCATTATTGCTACTGCTTTTTTCAACTCTTCTAATTCCTTTGCGCTCGGTGCCGCCAGCATCGCCAGCTCGCTGCCGCCTTCAATATCCGCAAACTGGCTTCTTATCATCTTACCGTATTCGCTGCCGGCAAACCTGGCTACTTTTTCCAGGTATTGCTCAATTGATATATTCTGTTTTACCGCCGTTTTCTTTTTCCTTTTCGAAGAACTGTTCTTTTTCGTTTTGAACGTTGTTTTATTTTCCTGCCCGATGCCATAGCGGTACTTAGCGTATTCATATTAAGTCCGCCGCTCAGCAAACTCTTAAGCCCGCCGAAGGCCCCCCCGCTAAGTGCCTTGAGCATATCCCTGCTGCGCTTAAATGTCTTCACCAGGCCGGAGACGTCATTAACTTCCACGCCTGCCCCGCCGGCGATTCGTCTTCGCCGCGGCGAGTCTATTATCTCCGGCTGGCGTCTCTCGGCAAGTGTCATCGAATGCACAATTCCTTCCATTCTTCGCAGTTCGCCGTCGTCGAAGTCAAAATCCCCCAGTTGACTGCCCATCCCAGGCATCATTTTGAGCATATCTTTCATACCGCCCATTTTCTTGACGGCCTGCATCTGCTTTAGAAAATCATCGAAGCCGAAGCTGCCCTTGGCCATTTTCTTTTGCAGCTTCTCTGTTTCTTCAGCTTCGAACTGTTCCTGGGCCTTCTCCACCAGCGTTACAACGTCGCCCATACCAAGAATCCTGCCGGCCATTCGGTCAGGGTAAAATTCTTCAAGTTTGTCCGTCTTTTCGCCTACCCCGACGAACTTAATGGGCTTGCCGGTCACCGCCTTTACGCTCAGCGCAGCTCCGCCGCGAGCATCACCATCAAGTTTCGTGAGGATAACACCATCAAGCTCCAGCCGTTCGTTGAACTCTTTAGCTGAATTGACGGCGTCTTGGCCGGTCATCGCATCGCAGACTAAGTAAATCTGGTGCGGATTGACCGCCTTTGCTACCTCGGCCACCTCGGTCATCATCTCTTCGTCTATATGCAGCCGACCCGCTGTGTCGAGAACCGCTACATCGAAACCATTTTTCTGGGCGTGCTTTACAGCATTTTTTGCAACCTTGACCGAATTCTTGCTCTCTTCGCTGTAAACTTCCGTTTGTATCTGCTGGCCTAAAATGACTAACTGTTCGATGGCGGCCGGCCTGCGAAGGTCGTCGGCTACCAGAAGCGGCCTTCTGCCCTTGGCAACCAGGTATTTGGCTAACTTTGCGGCGGTGGTGGTCTTACCGCCGCCCTGAAGCCCGGCCAGCATAATTATCGTAGGGCCGGGAGAGACAAAGTAGATTTTACTATCGACCGGCCCCATCAGCTCGGTCAGTTTATCGCTGACGATTTTTATCATAACCTGACTGGGGTGAAGACTCTTTATCACCTCAGCGCCGATGGCAGCTTCCGTAACGTCTTTGCAGAATTTCTTTACCACATCATAATGGACATCCGCTTCCAGAAGTGCCTTGCGGACATCGCGCATAGCGTCTGAGATATTGGCTTCGGTGATTCTGCCCCGGCCGGACAGCGACCGGAAAACCGAGTTAAATTTTTCTGTTAATGACTCAAACACAGCTTTTACCTGTAATTTCTGCTATTTACCTTTTACTTGAAGAAGTATTTCAGCGCAAAATCCCTGAAGCAAACTGAGAATTGTAAAGCAGTTAAGACCCTTTTGCAAGGACAAAATCC
>CAYYFT010000122.1:0-1466 GCA_964471015.1 uncultured Pirellulales bacterium
GTGGCGGTTCCGCTTATGCGAGGCCGTATCGACCAGGCCAAGTGGTCGGAAGGAAAGGCGATTATGGGGACCATAGCGACCGCTTTACGCGCCCATATCGCCGAAAAAGGCAGTGATTTCACTGCTGTGCCGAAGCTGGCGCAATTGGGTTTTGCATCTGGCGATTTGGACGGCACCTACTTCACAGGTGGTGAGTCTGAAGCTGGCAATTTCTCATGGAAGATAGAGGGCGTTACCCCAATGGATTACCTGATTACCGCTACCAAAGGTACAGGCATCAGCACTCCTGTTAAGATTACCCTGGACGAAGCAGGTCAGTGGGTAGAAACAGCAGCAGAGTAAGGTTTACTGCCCCTTAATCGTCTATCTGGTCTGAACAAGTGGGTGCCTACAAAAGGCCGTCTTTGTTAAACATTTGAGAGCAGGTGAGGAGGCAGGGTAGGACTAATTAGAACTAATGATGGCTATGGCCGTTCTGACCATAGCCATCTTGGCTGAAGAAGACGCAAGGACGCAAGGCTCTTGTGTTTCTAACACTGCTTCTCATCTGGATTCCCGTTTGTCTGAAAGATACAGGCAAATCCGCCATTTCCGGCGGGTCCTATAACGACACAGGGGTTTGATTCCAGACTAATGCCTGCACAGGTGGTGCGTAAGCATGCTCAATTCATCCGGTGCAAAATCGGACCCCTCTGAAATAGGCCGGTATTTTTTGCTTTTGCGGTTTTTTGGTGTATATTTTAATTAGCAGAATACAGAGAGGGAAAGACTTCTGGTCTATATTTTGAGCTTTTTATGTCAACTAAAGCAGGGCAATCCCCGCCCTCTTCGTAGCAATGCGGAGGTGCAAAGCCCTGTTGTTTGGTGAGGGTGGAAGAGAAATGATTACGACTGTCAAGCGATCCAAATTAGCGTCTGCACTTATCCTGATTGAGGTAATGATAGCTATGGTCGTTCTCGGCATAGCCGCCTTAGGCGTTTTGAGCCATCAATATCATGCCGCCGTACATGCCCGAATAGCCCGTGCACAAATCACTGGTATGCGCACTGCACAGTTACTACTCGAAGACTGGAAGAGCACCGGCGGCTCAGAAGATTATGACGTAGCCACGTTGGGACTGGGCTTTTCATCCCGCTTATCAATACCCCCCCAATGGAGTCAGGGACAAGGTCAGGGATTGGGCAGCCCCCTACATGATTCTGCACATTCTGTCATAGTTGATGACTTGCCGATGCTGATGGTGCTCAGATGGCAAGATGTTGCTCACGATACCATAACAGAAGTAAAACTGCGGCAACTTACTGTTATAGTGAAACTTGGAGAAATTGACGCCCACGGGGATTTGGTGTTTTCAGAAAGTTACCTGGAGAATATTCCACCCATTATTCTGACTACTTATGCCCGCGTCGATGCATCGGGCGGCTAAAAATACAAAATACGAAGTGAACCAAATAATATTTTGAAC
>CAYYFT010000122.1:1566-4975 GCA_964471015.1 uncultured Pirellulales bacterium
CCATCAGCTTAATACTTGTGTCGGCGATTGGGGTCTTGCTTATTAGCGGCAGTCGGACCTGGCAGCAAACCTACAATTCCGCCCACAAGAAAATAAAGCAGGATGCGCAGGCCATTACGATAACATTCGGCAGTATGGGAAGAAAGTCCAACCGTCTTGGTTACATAATCTATAACATAAATGGTAACACTTTTAGACCTGCCGTACCGACGACATCGAACCCGGAGGAGGTAGTGTTCGGCGATGCGGTGGAGTTTAGATTCTGGGATGTTGAGTTCGACGCAGCCGACAGCCACGAGTTAATGGATGTTACAAAGACAGCAACGGCTTATGCCCTTTTTTATCTCGATGGTAACCAGTTAAAGGTTGACTACGGCCCATATCCGCCAGGGGCCGTGCCGGACGGCGGCGGCAGCAGAAGAACCTCGAATGTAACCACAACGGTTCTTGCAGAAAATGTTAGTACCGATTCAGGTATCGGTGCTTTTAGCCACACAACCTTAAACGGCGTAGGCCAGGGGTCGGTCAGAATCAATATTACTCTGACAGACCCCCAAGACGGTGAGACTATCAAAGTGATGACAGCCGCATTGATGCGAAATATATGGCCAAGATAAGTACTTAGAAAGTAAAGTTAGTTGAGGGTGGAAGGTTATGAGAACTCAAAAACGAGGGACGAGCACCACTCCTCCAAGGAGTGGGATGCGAGACGAGGATGGCTCAGCACTTGTTCTGGTTCTGGTATCTCTGCTTATTTTGAGTACTTTGGGGTTAGGTCTGTTGAACGTCGCTTATGGAGTTAGACACAGGGCAATCAGGCTGAAAAACGAAGCGGCCGCTATGCTCGCTGCTGAGGCCGGTTATGAAAAGGCAATTTTCTGGATGAGCCAGCAGCAGGATATGCTAAGTGCACTGCAAAACGCTGTGCCGGGAACCACCGGTGCGTTGGATTTCCCGGAAGGCGATTGTGACTATCAAATTCAGCTTTTCACGTTTGCCGGGAGCCGGCCCATTTACAAGATTGTATCCAGTGGCCATAGTGGTATGTTCCACAGGACAGTGGACGTTCTGGTGCTCCAGGCGGCGAGTGGCTGGGATATGGGAATGTCGAGAGTTCTATTCGGAGGCCCCGACACCGAGCCTGTATACTTCGCTTCTGATGAAATAATTGGCGTGCCGCTGCATATTAACGACCTGCATGACAATCCGGATTACAGAGACATCTATATATTGGGCAGCCCGCAATTTTTAAAATCTGTGGCGATGGGCGAATCAAGAGAGACAACCCCCCGCGGCATCGACAAATATAGTAGTGTAATGAGCCTTTTCGATGGCGGGATTTATTTTGACCAGCCTGACAGTAGAATAACAGATGAAGCTACCATCCAGACCAAGGTCAACCGCTTCGAAAACAGCACGAAAGCCCAATTCAGGTTTAAGCCAGCCGCAAGTGCACCGGTTAGCAGTCCTCACCCTGCTGTCCAGCTTGAATTTTTCGTCGAAGGCGGTGTCGGCAAAGTCCGCATAACCAATAATTGTACGATTCTTGGTTATCAAAGGAACAGGGATTACAAGACATTAGATTTTAAAATCAAGCCCGGCAGCGATGGAAAACGGTCTGAAAGGTATGATATTTACGCCTATCACTTTATGCTTGAGGGCGGCGGAAGGATTACTTACGATATCGATGAAACTTACGTTACTCAGTCAATCGGCGACGTGGAATCTGAACCGGGCGGCCAGATTTTCGTTGACGGCAGCGTAATTATTGGTGGTGATAATGAAGACTACCACGATGGCGACCAGGTGGTAAAAGGCAAGATTACCATCGTAGCAACCGGCAATATCTGGATAGCTGATTGCGTCAGAGTCTCTGATGACGATGACTCCGGCGTCCACTATCCCCGCGGCAGTGATAATATGCCTGCCGAGGATAACCCCAACGTCCTAGGCCTGATTGCCCAGGGTGTGGTCAAGGTGGTGGACCCTGGTATGTCCGAATATGAGCGAGAAGAAGACCTGTCCCGTTGGGAGCGTAAAGGCAACTATTATCCCGGTCCACCCGAGGCACCTGGTGGCTTTGAATATGTCCCTATCGGTCGGCAGGATGCCGGCAGTTGGGTCTGGCAAGGCAGTAGGTGGAACCGGCGCCGCGTGTGGCAGTCGGCAGAATTATATGAAAGACATCTGCCGGACCCGATGGTAGCAGAGGCAGCTATCACGGTCGGCGGAGGAGGATGGGGAGCTGAAAATGTCCAACGAGACCGGTATGGAAACAGGAAGGAGGCCAGTGGGAATCAAGACGACCTTGTTGTACGCGGCGCTATTATCGAAGCTGTGCGAGGTGTCGTTGGTTTGATTGGCGCAGATGGTTACCTTAAACATTATTATTCGGATGAACGATTACTCGAAGGTGTTTTGCCGGGCGATATTTGGCTCAGAGGCAAATATATTCCTGCACCTGCCGGCTGGTACGATTATCGACCAGACAACCAATAATCAGCGGATAAGCTACAGCGGATTGTAGATAGAAGAAGCCCCCCGCCGCCTTGCGGTCCGCAGGACACCTTACGGTGGAACCCGAAACTACACGCTATTAAACCCCACGACCGATAACTCTTAAGAAACCTCTGGTTCCTTTACTACGTGTCTGATTCCCTGTGTCGTTCGGGAAAGAAAATAGTCCATATTGAGGACCCGCCCGCGGCGGAATCAATTATTTATAGGACCACGCATCTTAAAATCACGCACATTAGCCTATTCAGCATGATTATAATTTCTGAGTAAAACACCCATCTTTTTAAGCCGATAAAGAATATGCATTATATACGTTCAGGGTTGGATTATGGCCGTATTGTGGAGAAAACAGGGATATTGACGGGAACTCTGTTTTGAGATTTTTTGCCAAACGCCCTCAGTTGCGGTTGGGAACCCGCAAGACGGCAGCCTTATGAAATGTTCGAAGAGAGAAGTTCGGTTGAAGGATTTATGAACTTGGATTGGAAACAATTATTTCGTGTTGAGGAAACACAGGTCATGGGGCTTGATATTGGCTCTACTTCGGTCAAAATAGTCCAGCTGCGCAAGGACGACACCGGCTACGTTGTTACTGCAGCCGGCGTAGCTGACATTATCAATGGAGCGGAAGATAACCAAAAGCAGAAAGAGGTAAACACCGTCAGGGCAATTAGAGAATGCCTTCAGTCAAGTGGGGTTCAGACGCAACTGGCTGTTTGTGGCGTATGCGGCTCGGAAGTTGCAGTACGCTATTTCAAGTTTCCTTTATTGCCGCCGGAAGAGGTCCAGGGAGCGGTTCTGCTCGAAGCCGCACAGGTTTGTCCATTCAGCATCGATGACAGTGCTGTTGATTACCAATTGATACCTAATGGCGAGGATAGTATCTGTGGCG
>CAYYFT010000123.1:0-4960 GCA_964471015.1 uncultured Pirellulales bacterium
AAATGGCACAGGCCGAACCGACAAATATCTGGCCAGCCCATAAATAATAAGAAAAATAAGCATTTGACAAATAACACAATAAGTAATAGTTTATTATTATAAATCGCTAACCGTATTGCTGTCTGTTATTTGGAGATTTTGGTATGGAAGAAGGTAAGAAAAAAATGATTATGATCGTAGTTATTGTGGCGTGCTTAGTTGCAGCCGGCATAGTAACTTATTCAACCCGCTCCAGAAGCACCGGGAGCCTTAAGTCCATTAAACGCGGCACAGCGATGTATTGGCTTAAGTGCCGCAATCTGGACTGTGAACACGAATGGCAAATGGATAAGAGAGACTACTACGAGTATCTGAACGAGCACCGGAGGGAAGCGCCGCCGATGTCAGTACCACCAGTTGTTTGCCCCAAATGTGGCGAGGACAGTGGTTATAGAGCCGAAAAATGTCCAAAGTGCGGGTTAGTCTTCGAGAGAGGTTCCGTCCCCGACGATTTACCGGATAGATGCCCCAAATGCGGCTATAGCGCAATGGAAGAGGCAAGAAAGAAGACTCGCAGCGAGAAGAAGGACGAATAACAAACTGCAGAGATGCACAAACAAAACTGATGGACTATTCACCGCTCTTCAGTCAAGCGCAAGACAGACGTGACGTCTTGTAGTAATGTTGAGTGGAAAGTACAAAGATACGAACAATCAATATCTACCAGGCCCGACCTTCCGCAAGGTCGGGCTTTTTTATGCAGAGCCGACCGTGTTATTCAATGTCCGGAATTGGCCTGTTTTAATTATTTAATTGTTCCAGAACAGCTCTGCGATAATCTTCTTTTCCGATTTTCAACTCCGCAAGGTTATAATAATTTGTCTGAATCTTTTGCGTCAAATACGCCACACGGTTTTGAGGAGCAGGGTGCGTCGAAAGGAATTCGATCGGCCTGACCGCATCTTCCTGCTCAAGCATCCGCATTGTCTCAATCATCCCATAAGGGTTGTAGCCGGCCCAAACCATATAATCTAATCCCCCCAAATCAGCTTCCTGCTCATCCTTTCTGCTGTATTGAAGACCCAGAATTTGGTGCGTTAGGTCTGCCGCCGTTAAGACGCCGGATGGCGTCTTATCAGAAGTAACCGCAGAAAGTAAAATGCTTATTCCAATCTCACGGCTCATATTAGCAGAGGCATGCCGTGCGACAACGTGGGTTATCTCATGGGCCAATATCGCTGCCAATTGTGCCTCGGTTGTCAGTTTCTCAAGCATCCCTCTTGTGATAAAAACATACCCGCCGGGCAGAGCCATCGCATTGATTGATTTGTCCTCAACTGCCGAAAAGTGATATTCCAAATCCGGCTTATGGCTGACGCGAGCAATCCTTTGGCCAACACCATCAACATAGTTCTGTAAGTTTTCATTAGCAATTCCGCCCCCCATTTGCTTTTCAACTTCGGGAGCATATCTCTGACCTATTTCAATATCCTGCTGTTCCGAAATCAGCATAAGCCGCTCTTCACCGGTTACCGGATTGACCGCACAGCCCGTGCAGAGGCAAAAAATAAAACCTAATGTTAGCACTCCCAGCTTATTAGACATAACTATCCCCAAACTTAGAAACTTTCTATTTGAAAACCTGACTGATATTTATTATAAAACTGGTTCATTTTATACGGTAGTAAAAACTATGGAACAGCAAAAGTTTTGTCAGGAATGTAACCAGAGGCACCAGTGCCAAGAGGTTTACCAACAGCTGGGCAAAGCCCAAGGCCCCTCGGTCGCTTTCAAAGCTATAGTTGCCTTCTTGCTGCCGATATTGGTTTTTATCGTCACTTTAGCTGTATCTGAAAAAATTTTAGCTAAAATAATAGATATAAAACAGCTGCGAATAGCTCTCGACTTCCTGCTTGCTCTGTCGGTAACTCTTGTAATTATATTGATTAGCAAACAACTTAATAAAAACAAGTAACATCAGAATAATATGAAAATTAATACTAAAGGCAGATTTACTTTTCCCGGCGGGACACATCCGCCGCAAAGCAAAGAGCTTACCAGCGAAAGTGAAATCCGGCTGGGCCCTGCGAGCACACAAGTTGCGGTAATGCTCAGCCAGCACACGGGGGCCGTCTGCCAACCGATAGTGAAAAAAGCAGAGCAGGTTCGGGCAGGCCAGAAAATCGGCGACAGCAACGCGTTTGTATCAGCTCCTGTCCATTCGCCAATCAACGGTAAAGTAAAAGAAATCGCCCTGCAGTCGCACGCGGTTCTGGGGCGAAGCCCGGCGGTGATTATCAAAGCGGATTCTGAAAATAACCCACTTAAGCAGCCAGTCTTTGGTAAATTTACAGGCGATTTCAACGAAGGAAAATACTCAGCCGAACAAATATGCACAGCCGTGCGCGAGGCGGGTATTGTCGGTATGGGCGGTGCAGGATTTCCAACGAGAGTAAAAATAGAGCCAAATCCGAGACTGCCAAAAGAAACGCTGATTATCAACGGCTGTGAATGTGAGCCGTATATCACCTGCGACTACCGGATTATGCTCGAATGGACAGGCCAGATTATTGCCGGAGTCAAACTTGCCAAAAAGGCATCGGGCTGCTCGAAGGTCTTTATCGGCATCGAAGATAATAAGCCACAGGCAATTGAGGTTATGAGGAAAGCACTAAAAGAAACGGGAAACGACGATATTAAAGTCGTTGCCGTCAAGACAAAATATCCACAGGGCGGCGAAAGACAGCTTATAAAAGCAATTCTGAATAAAAACGTTCCCACGGGCGGGATACCTCCGATGATTGGGGTAGTTGCGCTCAATGTAGCCACTGCGGCGGCGATAGCAGAGGCGGTTGTCTGCGGCCAGCCGTTAACGCACAGGGTGGTAACGGTTACAGGTGAAGCGATTGCCAATCCGGGCAATTATTACACTGCGATAGGAACAACTATCGGTGAGCTTATCGAATTCTGCGGAGGAATTACACAAAAGGCGGCAAAGGTCGTTCTCGGCGGACCGATGATGGGAATAGCAACGGCAGATCTGAATGCACCCATCACAAAAACATCCGGTGCCATAACCGTATTAACGAAAGAGCAAATCGGTAGTGCCAAATTTGCCAGACGCCAAACGGCGTGTATCCGCTGCGGCAGATGCATAGAGGTCTGTCCGGAAAATCTGAACCCGACAAAAATAGCACACGCTGTCAAAAATAATTTTCTGGACGTGGCGGAAAGCTACTACCTGAATGCGTGTACTGAGTGCGGCTGCTGCAGCTATGTCTGTCCAGCTAATATAGAGATAACAGGGTATATCAAAACAGGCAAGATACTACTCGCAAGACAAAAGAAGAAAATGCCAGAGTAATAAACGAGATACAAGAAGATGCTCAGAAATATAACAGTTTCATGCTCGCCGCATATCAGTGAGCGGCTTTCGACCCGCACTGTGATGTTAGATGTTATAATCGCTCTGGTCCCCGCTATGATAGCAGCCGGTTATTACTTCCGCATCCGCGCAGCAATTCTTATTGCAACGTGCGTTATCTCAGCGGTAGCAACGGAATGGCTCTGCAACGCTATTCGGAAGAAGTCAAACTCCTTAGACGATTTGAGTGCGGTGGTTACCGGCATAATCCTCGCGCTATCGATCCCGCCGGCTTTGCCTGTTTGGGCGGCAGTAATCGGCTCCTGTTTCGCCATCGCAATCGGCAAAATGATTTTCGGCGGGCTTGGCGCCAACATCTTCAATCCTGCGATGGTTGGCAGAGCGTTTTTAACTGCCTGCTTTGGTATGCTAATGACGACCTGGACGGTCCCAGCCACAATTGATTCCGCAATGCCTAAAATTGCCGCCGACAACAAAATCAACGCACGAACGCAGGCAACGCCGCTGGCTTGGAGCAAACAGGCTATAAAGACAAAAACTCAAGCCAAAGTCGTTAACGAGCAAATCGAAGCCGCATTCACAGGTGAGGTTGGCGGATGCCTGGGCGAAACCAGCACTTTTGCACTTTTGCTCGGCGGGCTCTATTTATTGATAAGGCGAACAATAAATCCACACATCCCCTTAGCTGTTTTGGCTTCTGCTTTTATCTTTGCAGGGATTACATACCTGATAAACCCTGATGCCTATATATCTCCTCTGCTTCACTTGACCAGCGGCGGGATGTTAATTTGTGCATTCTTTATCGCTACCGACCCTGTTACCGCCCCCCTGACTGCTAAAGGTATGTGGATTTTCGGAATCGGAGTAGGGACAATAACGATGCTTATAAGAATCATCGGAGAGTATCCCGGGGGTGTGATGTATGCCGTCCTTCTAATGAACGCCGTAACACCCTTGATTGACAGGTTATGTAAGCTGGTCCCAGCCGGAGGAAAGCCCAATGCTTAAAGCGATAAGGCATTTCATCGAACAAAGCTGGCTGCTGATTGTTGCATCATTTTTCTTCGGGCTTTTGATAGCGACAACGAACACGGCATGGTCGCCCAGGATAGAACAGAATAAGACCACCAAAATAAACAACCTAATGAGCGGTCTGATGCCAAAAGCTGAAAAGTTCGAGCTTGCGGCGGAACTGCAAATCGAATCATCAAAAGGCAAAAAAGTAAAAAGCAATGTTTACAAAGGTCTGGCTGAAGGTCGGTGTCTGGGCTGGGCGTTTAACTGTGAAGGGCCGGGCTTTGCAGATAAAATCGAATTGATTGTTGCTGTGGATGAAAACTTTGAAAACTTTGCCGGTTACGCCGTCTTGGCAAGTAATGAGACCCCCGGCTTCGGAGACCGGATAAAGCTACCCCTCTACCGGCAACAGTTTGCGGGGGCACCGGCGGACAAACTTGAACTTGCCAGGACGGGTGATGCGGAAAAAATCGATTCTGAAATCGTGGCGATAAGCGGAGCTACTGTGAGCAGCGAAGCAGTTATCAAAATAATAAATAATTTCGTGGTGCAGGTAAAAGAGCAAATGCAAAAGAAAGG
>CAYYFT010000124.1:0-4953 GCA_964471015.1 uncultured Pirellulales bacterium
TTTTTAGATGCCAAGAAGATTGTGTATACAAAGCCTAGACGACACGAGATTCCTAAGGAGCTCGAAAGCCAATTGATAGAAAAAATAAATATTCTCAGGGACATCCTGAAAAAATCCTTGAGCTTTCTGACTGGATGGGTATTGAAATTCGACCCAAAAAATTACTTTGGATAGATTCAAAAATCTTCTTTTAAAGCAGCAAAAATTGCATATTAAAAAGTAGAAAATGAACGAAGAAATGGAAAGATGGGAGAGTAAAGAAGGGGTAGAATTCTTGCGCAAAGCAGGTATCAGGAAAAACCATGTCGTTTTGGATTTTGGCTGTGGAGCGGGCCACTACACTATCCCGGCAGCAAGAATTGTAGCAAGCACAGGATTTGTCTACGCTGTAGATAGAGAGCAACAAGCTGTAAGCAAACTAAGGCAAAAAGCCCATGCTAATAATTTAAAAAATATAAATGTAATGAAAGCTTCAGGCCAAATAGAATTGGATTTTGGAAGCGAGTCGATCGATATAATTTTATTCTACGATGTTCTTCACTATTTTGGAAAAGAAGACAGGGAAAAGCTCTGCCAGGAAGCTTTCCGTGTTCTAAAACAGGATGGTTTACTTTCTGTCTATCCCAAACATACCTTGAAAGACGATCCGCTACAGCAATTCAAAGAATTAAATGTGAATGGCGTCAAACGAGAAATCGAAGATTTAGATTTTTACTTCGAAGAAAAATATTGCGGGATTGTTAGCCACGACGACGGGCTTAATCAAGGGTGTGTCTTGAACTTCAGAAAAAAATGAAAATAACCATTATATACAACAATGAAGCAAATGCCGGCCTGAAATCGGGATGGGGGTTTTCCTGTTTGATAGAAGATAAAGAAAAAATTCTATTTGACACTGGAAATAGCGGCAAAAAATTGATTTACAACATGAAACAATTAAATATTGAGCCGAAGGATATAGGTAAAGTTATTATCTCACACAATCATTGGGACCATACAGGCGGGTTAAAGAAATTTTTGGAAGCAAACAATAAAGCTCAAGTTCTTTATCCAAAATCTTTTTCAAAGTGTACAAAAGTTTGCACAGGGATATACTCAACCGGGGCCCTTGGAACATTTATCAAGGAGCAGTCTTTGGTAATAAATACTCAAAAAGGAAATATTATTGTAACTGGCTGCGCCCATCCGGGCCTGGAAAACATAATTGAAGAAGCAAAGCGGCTTGGAACAATTTATGGGGTTGTGGGAGGGTTCCACGGATTCTCAAGACTAGAGAAACTTCAAAAAATTGGACTAATTGCTCCGTGTCATTGCACGCAGTACAAGCAGGAAATAAAACAAAGGTACCCTACTCAATTTAGGGAAATAAAAGCAGGTAGCATTATCGCAATTTGAAAGTAGGAAAGACAGTATGGCAGACTTTCATTACATTGTCGTCGAGGGCACCAGATAATACACCGCAGGAGCTGGTTATGCAATATCTGACCGGACAATTACAATGTGGCGAAAACATCTGCGACCATTAACCGTTACAGGGATATGAGATATGCCAAGACCAAGACATTTCAGGCGAGTTGGTTGCCTGCCGCAGGCTAACTATTATAAACCCAGGGGGATACCTCTGGCGATACTGCAGCATATCACTCTAACCGTAGATGAACTCGAAGCAATCCGATTAGCCGACCTGCAGGGGCTCTATCAGGAACAGGCCGCGGAGAAAATGAGCGTTTCCCGGCAGACCTTCGGCAGAATTCTCGAATCAGCACACAAAAAAATCGCAGACGCCCTGGTCAATGGAAAGGCCCTCTCAATCCAAGGAGGCCACATCGAACTCTCTGTCCCGCCAGAGATTGGCGAACCTCCACATCGTTTTCGCCGCGGCCGACAAGGGCGAGGACACCGGGGAGGAAGGGGAGGAGGACGTTAAACCGGCAGAATTATTATCCCTGCTTTATTCTCGAATCAACGTACTCAAATATTCTTTCCCTCACCTTGTCAATGTCTTCAGTCTCCGGTAGAAAATCAAATATTTTTTCCAGAAACCTGCGCTGTTTTATCCGTTTCAGCGTTGCCGTAAAATTCACATCATAGACCCATCCAAGCTGACAAAGCTTCATATCATTCAGCGTTCGCAACTTACTGTAATCTATCCGCCGCCCGCGAAGAATCCGTCCAACCACCTCATCAGAATATCCCGGCTCATCCGGTAATTCCAACTCCAGCATAAATTCCTCCGGATTATCCCTGTATTGCTTGTAGTATTCCAGCACCACATAAAATATATCCACCTTATCAGCGTCCCGTATCAATTTCGAAAACAATAGTCTCTCCCCTTCCAAACCGCCCGGCAACTCTTTTTGCCCGTGATATTCAATCGCTTTCTCAATCAATTCCCTTTCATATCCGTCCACCTGCTCAAGCACTTTCTTCTCTCGAAGCACCCCTAAGCCCAGTTGGCAATGATTCACACTTCTGGAGTCATTATATGTTCGGTATCTGACAAACTGCTCGAACCGCCCGACATCGTGAAGAAGCGCTATCACATCAGCTATCCGCTTTTGATTGTCTGAAAGGCTCAGCTCTTCGGCCAGATACATCGTCTCTTCACAGACCCGTCGGCTGTGTTCTTCTTTCAGTTTCAAATTGGCATTTACAAACGCATCATTGCCGTAAAAGCCAGCCACGTAGTCATCAAACCAGACCCTGAACTTCTTCAACTGCTCCTGTTCCATAGTCTTTTACTTCTTACACTTGTTTTCTCTGTAACTTTCCTCTTTCGTTTTTTGCGAGCCATAATTATACTGATTGACGATAGAAATGAAAGAGTCTCGTAAGGGATGCCTCACGGCATAAGGAGAACAAGATGCCTAACGTTAAAGATATTATCATCAAAAAGCCTTCGGAGGCCGAAGCAGCAACCTGCAAGGCTTGGCCTATCTGGAAATGCGAACCCAGCACTTTCAATTGGGAATACACAGAAAAAGAAACCTGCCTGCTGCTCGAAGGCAAGGTGACGGTAACAGACGGCACAGATTCGGTAAGTTTCGGGCCGGGCGACCTTGTAGTTTTTCCCGATGGCTTAGAGTGCACCTGGCGGGTAACTGAAGCTGTGACAAAACATTACAACTTCGGCTGAAAATTTTGCAGGTATATGCGCAAATGATCGCGCGGCGCCGCGGGGGGCTTTTTATCAGCCAAAGGTTACCTATATTAACGCCCCCGATTACGGCATTCGAGGGCAGGATTGCGTGGGTAAATAAAGCCTGCCAAGGCTAACCAAAAAGCGTTCTGGCGAGGCACCGGCCGAAGCAGGGGAAGTAGAACAGACGAACGACGGAAGACAGACGACGGAGGAGGATGGATTCCTGCTCCCTTAGGGACAAGTTTCGCAGAGATGACAAGGATGAGTATTTACCGCTCTCTTACGGTCGCGGCTCTGTAATGGCGAGGGGGACAACCGCGTTTTCAGGCAAAAATCAAGGTTGTGGGGGCGGTCGGAGGGAAAAATCACAATAAAAGGTCAAAATCGTAATAAAACGGTAACATCGCGTGTTATAATATAGGGGGCAAAACGGACGGAATGAGTGGTCAGCAGGGAGGAGAACCAATTTTAACGTTAGAGGTGGTGTTGTGAAGAAAAGACGAAAAAAGTGGATTATTATTAGTGTTATTGTGGTATTGGCGCTGATAGTTGTCGGCGTGATGGTCAAAAAAGGCCGCAAAGGGAACGATGCGGGAGAGGTGGTCCGGGTTGAGGAGGTAAAGCTCGGGGAACTGACGGAGGAAATAGGCGCGCTGTGCGAGATTGAGCCGAAGGAAGTAGTGCAGCTGAGCGCCAGGATATCGGCGCGAATCGTGGAGATGCCATACGATGAAGGTGATGTGGTAACCAGTGGAGACCCGAATGCTGAGCCGCCAATACCGGCTTCGGTACTGATTAAGCTTGATGCGAAGGAAATGGAAAGTCAATTGCGGTTAGCGGAGGCGGGCCGAAATGCTCAGAGGGCACAGACAGAGGTTGAAAAGGCGAGGATTGAGGGCAGCAAGGCGACGGTGGCAGGGCTTGCGGCATCATTAGAACAGGCGGAAAAGGACTTCGAAAGAAAGAAAGAGCTACATAAGACTCGTGACATCAGCAAGGCGGATTTTGACAATGTAAAATACGGGCTGGACACGCTTCGCGCGGAGCATGAGAGCGCCAAATATAACCTGGAAGCGGCGGAGCGGAATTTAGTCGTATTGAGACATAACATAGACGCGGCGGAGGCGAGGATAGAGGAGGCCCAGGAGGCACTGAGCTATACGACGATAACAGCGCCGATAGACGGGGTGGTGACGCGCGTCAATGCCAAGGTGGGCGAGATGGTGATGACGGGGACGATGAACAATCCGGGGACGGTGATAATGGAGGTTTCAGACCTGTCGAGGATGCTGGCGGTGGCGGAGATAGACGAGGCGGACGTAGGAAGCTTAGAGGTGGGGCAGGAGGCGATGGTGAGCGTGCTGGCGTTCGGGGACATCGAGTTCACGGGGGTTGTCGATGAGGTGGCACTGAAACACCGCATAAGCAACACGGGGACCAGATACTACCGCACGGAGATACTTTTAGACAATGACCCGAATGTATCCAAGCTTTGCACAGGACTGACGGGACACGTCGATGTTAAGACACGGAAACACACCGACATACTAAAAGTTCCCAGCCAGGCGGTGCTGGCAAGAGAGGTTGATGAGATGCCACTTGAGATACGTGACAACTGCGGCGAGGTGGACAAGAACAAGACGTTTGTGACCGTCGTTTACCAGTTCGTGGACGGTAAAGCAATTGTAACACCGGTCAAGATGGGCAAAAGCGATTTGAGATATACGATTATCGAATCGGGGCTTAAAGAGGGGGACAAGGTGATTGTGGGGCCTTACAAGGTGCTTGAGAATATAAAGCACGACCAGAAC
>CAYYFT010000125.1:0-4930 GCA_964471015.1 uncultured Pirellulales bacterium
AAATTCAAAGACGCCGACCTTATTGGCATTCCGATAAGAGTTACTGTAGGCCAAAAGTCCGTCGCCGATGGCAATGTCGAGATAAAGCTGCGCTCCGAATCAAAAAGCGAGAAAGCCCCTATTGAAAAAGCGGCAGATAAAACTGTCGATTTGGTTAATTCACTAAAAGAAAAACTAAATTCACAAGTACGTTAGTCGGCAGCACAAATGTGGGAGCTAAAAGACCCTAAGCTGGTCAAGTTGATAATTGGAATTTTGGCAGCTAATCAGGATTGCTTGCAGGCCGCAATAGAAGCGATAACATCTGAGTTTGGCAAGGCTGATTTAATAAGCGATACTTGGCCATTTACACAGACCAATTATTACAATAAAGAAACCGGCGAGAATATCTTAAGGCAGTTTGTTAGTATCGAGCAACTTATTGACCCGGGCGAATTAGCGAAAATCAAGCGCCAAACAAACAAATTCGAACAAAAATTAGCAACAAAATTGAACCTTGACTTGCCCAGGCCGGTTAATCTCGACCCCGGCGTAATTGAGCCTTCGAAGCTGATTTTAGCCACAACGAAGAACTACTCGCATCGTATATACATCGGGAAAAAAATATACGCCGAGGTAACGCTTATTTTTGACAAGGGCTTATGGTGTCCCTTATCATACACCTATCCGGATTATAAACAAAAGTGTTACCATGATTTTTTCAGTAAAGTAAGAAAGCGATTACTGGAGCAGTTAAAATCGAAACATTAATCCTCTCATCAGTAATTTTACTCGCCGGCTCATTTGCGGTCTCGGTCGTCTTAACAGCCGTCGTAAGAAAGTTGGCCGAGCGCATCGGGTTCGTTGCACATCCAACTGAAGACAGATACCACCGAACCGTTATCCCCCTCGGCGGCGGTATCGCAATCTTTACTACTATAACTGCCGTTGTAATTGCTGCCGCAGTTGCGATAAAATTTCTGCTCGTCCCCGGCCGCCTCTTTTGGCTTGCCGAAACAGCCAATATCGACCCAGCCGATTTTCTCGGAAAAACAAAACAGCTTGTGATTATACTGCTCAGCGTGCTCGTCTTGTTTCTGCTTGGTCTCTGGGACGACAAAAAGCATCTCGGCCCGTTCCTAAAACTTGCTGTCCAGTTCGCAGTTGCGATAACCGCCGCCGCCTTTGCTGAGGTCAGGGTCGAGTTTTTCATTGAGAGCAAAATAACCACTTCCGCCCTTTCAGCCGTCTGGATAGTTCTGATTATCAATGCCTTTAACTTTCTTGACAATATGGATGGTGCCGCCGCCGGTATCGCTGTCATAGCGTCCTGCATTTTATTCACCGCAGCCGTTATAAGCGGCCAGGTCTTCGTAGGTGGCCTGGCAGTTGTTTTTACAGGGACATTGTTGGGCTTTTTGGTGTTCAATTTCCCGCCCGCCAAAATCTTCGCGGGTGACGCCGGCTCGTTTGTAATAGGCTTTTTTTTAGCGCTGCTGACCCTGCGCACCACCTATTATCACCAGGCACAAAGTGGCCAATGGTATCCGGTTTTTATGCCAGCCCTTGTTATGGCGGTTCCGCTTTATGATTTTATCAGCGTAACCATCCTGCGGCTCAGACAGGGCAAAAGCCCTTTCATTGGTGACACCCAGCATTTTTCCCATCGATTAAAAAAACGCGGATTGACTGATACCCAAACAGTTCTAACTTTATATCTGGCTACGCTTTGTACCGGCCTTGGCGCAACTTTTCTCTATCAGGTTAATCTCGCCGGCGCAATCCTAATCTTAATTCAAACAATAATGGTTTTATCAATTATCGCCATTCTTGAAACTACCGTTTAGAATTTTGAACTAGTGTTAGTTCGTGAAAATTCGTGGTTAATACGCAATACGCAATACACAATACGCAATACGAGAAAAGCAAAGGTCAGGTGATTTTAGAATACATCCTGCTTGCTCTTTGCCTTTGCGTGATTGCACTTCGCACGACCTATACCGAAGGGCCGTCTTCGCAATCTACCACACCCGACAATCTTTACAGTCTGTCCGTATCGGCTGTTCTGTTTCTCTCATTTGTATTCTGGTTTATATATGGCTTTTGTAGTAAGAGATTTTTATATCGATTCACTGCCGTAGAAATCGGCCTGTGTCTGTTTTGTATAGCTGCTGTCATTGCTGCTTTTGCCGCACCGAACAAGCGGGCTGCGATTACTGACGCCGTCTGTCTCACCGCACCGGTGTTGATGGCCGTCCTACTCGTCCAGATACTGGATTCGCAGCCGAAGATAAAACTGGTGCTGGTAGTTATTGCTGCTTTGGGTGTGGTCTCAGCCTGTCAGTGTGCCGAGCAGTTTTTCGTCAGCAACCAGGTGATGATTGACCAATACGAGCAGGCCCCCCGGACTATGCTCGAGCCGCTTGGCATACAGAGCGGTTCTTTCCAGCAGTTTCTTTTTGAGCATCGCCTTTATTCAAGGGATATCCGGGGTTTTTTCACAACCGGTAATTCCGCCGGTTCCTTTGCGATATTGGCTTCTTTTGCCGCCCTTGCTTTGTTTATCGACAAGTTCAAAAATCGCCAATCTCGGCCCTGTCTTATTAAGTGTGGCATCGCCGTGGTTGTCATTGTTTTTGGTCTTATCATTACCCGCAGCAAAGGCGCAATCGCCGCATCCCTGATTGCAGCCGGTTTATTTGTTGCGTTCCTTTACTTCGGTGATTGGCTGAAAACGCACAGAAAAACCATATTGCTTGTTTGCTTATTATTTTCCATCGCCGCCGGCTGGGCGGTTGTTACCTACGGACTAACTCACCACCGGCTGCCCGGCGGAAGTTCAATGCTGGTCAGGTGGCAGTATTGGCGCGCAGCAGCCCGGATGTATGCTGACCATTGGCTCACGGGTGTCGGCCCGGGCAACTTCGCCCATTTTTACACACATTACAAGCCCGCGGCTGCACTGGAGACTGTTGCAGACCCACACAATTTTCTGCTTTCTATTCTTACGCAGTATGGCCCGCTCGGCCTTGTCGGTTTTTTAGCTATGCTCTTCATACCATTATGGAGGGCAATTCCCCCATCAAGTATCGAGCATCGAGTATCGAGCATCGAGAAAAGCTCTTCTGCACAAGCCGACCAGCGGTCATCTTTCAGAACCCTCGCTATAACTTATTTAACTATCGTATCTGTTGCACTGCTGCTCATCAGGCCTGTAATTATGCCTGTTACTGTCGATGATACTTTTGGTGTGATAATTTATGTGGTGTTCACCTTATATATTGCGCCGGTGATTGCATTTGCTGTTGGCTTTTGGCTTTTGACGGCACCGCAATACACTACACGCAATACGCAATACGCAATACGCAATACGAGTATCACAATTGCTGCTCTTTTTTGTGCACTTCTTGGTTTACTTTTACATAATTTGATAGATTTTGCCATTTTTGAGCCGGGTGTATTTACCGCCTTTTGGGCGATAGCAGCTTGCCTTATTGCATTGGACCTCCAGCAGAACTCTCGGCCCAAGCTTTTCCTCCGTCATCCGTCGTCCGTCTTCTGTCCTCTGTCCTCTGTCCTTGTAGTGGCTGGGTTGGTATTAATTGGGGCTTATTTTTATTATGCGTGGTGGCCGGTCGCCAAAACCACAAAGATTCAGCGACAAATGCGGCAGTTTGGATATGCCCACGAGCTTCTGGACAGGGCGGCTGAAGACGACCGGCTGGATCCAACTGCATTGAACCTCAACGGCAGGCTCTATTTACAGCATTACAACGAAACGTTGGATACACAGCCAGCCTTGCTCAAAAAGGCCGAAGCTTGTTTTCTCGCTGCTATTGCTCGCGATAAGGTGGATTTCAAAAATTACGAAAAGCTAAGCGAGGTCTATAGCCTGCTCGGCCTGACACAAAAAGCTTACGATTGGTGTTTTAAGGCGACACAACTTTATCCAGGCTCAGGCCGACTGCATTTCGAACTGGCTCAAATTGCCGAAAAGTTGCACAAAAACGACAACGCCGTTCAGCAGTATAGAAAGGCTGTTGAGATTGAAGATAGCTATCGCCGCCAGTTTCAGATAATGTATCCGGAACGCCAAATATTCAGCCGGCTCGGCGAGGAAAAATACAACAGTGCTAAGCTGCGAATAAAATTCCTCACAGGCCAATCAGTTCCATAGTACGACATATGCAATACGCACTACGATATACTTGCCATTATTTCATCGGGTATGTCAAAATTAGCGTATGTGTTTTGAACGTCGTCGTGGTCTTCGAACGCTTCCATCAGGGAAATTATTTTTTTAGCTGTTCCCGCCTCGCTGACCGGCACTGTATTTTGTGGCACCATCGAAATCTCGGCAACCTGAGTTGCGATACCCTTCTCTTTTAGTGCATCTTTTAGCTGCTCGTAGGCAGCCGGGGCGCAGGTTATCTCGAATAGTTCACCGGTATTTTGCATATCGTCCGCGCCGGAGGCTAAGGCAATTTCCAGAAGCTCATCTTCATCGGCGTCAGCGGTGCTGACGGTAATCAGCCCTTTCTTGCTGAACATCCAGTTGACGCATCCGCTTGTTCCTACCGAGCCCCCGTGCTTTTCGAATAGTCTCCTAATTTCCGGTGCGGTTCGGTTGCGGTTGTCTGTCAGTGCCTCGACCATTATAGCCACTCCGCCCGGCCCATACCCTTCATAGAGTACCTCTACAAAATTGACACCCTCGACCTCGCCGGTTCCCTTTTTGATTGCCTTTTCAATCGTCTCTTTCGGCATATTGGCCGCTTTGGCCTTGTCGATTGCATATCGCAGCGGAAGATTTGCAGATGGGTCGCCTCCGCCGCTCTTGGCGGCGACTATTATCATTCTCGCCACCTTGCTCCACATCTTGCCGCGTTTGGCGTCAACGGCCGCCTTTTTATATTTTATCCCTGCCCAGTGAGAATGACCTGACATAAAT
>CAYYFT010000126.1:0-4918 GCA_964471015.1 uncultured Pirellulales bacterium
ATATGGTTTTTGAATATTTCTATACTGTTTTTGAACGTTTTCGAATATTTTCGAATGTTTGCTTGTAAAACAGCGCCGTTGACCACTTTCAAGCCATTTTACGAAAAGACTCGCTCGCATTTTTCACCCCCCCAAACTGCCCTTCTCGCCCAACTGTTGCGTCTTAACCCTCCCGCCCCCATTTTTAACCCAAAAATCCACGTCCACCTCCCAAATTTCCCCCCAGAAATCTGAAAATATTCCTTTTCCCCAAAATTTTACTCTTCCGCTCTTGTGCTTTTATGTACTTATATGACACAGGACGGCCAGTGCCCAGAGCAGATCCTTTTTAGCAACGACCTTCGTTTCATACCTTTCATTTATCGGTATAAGATGAACAGCCTGTTCCGTGCTTCTTATGAGCTTACAGGTAACCCCTATTTGATTTGCAACGCGTGCAATCCCTATTTGTCCCTGCGCTGCCAGCACCGAGGGACTTAATATCACAATATCACCATCGTTTATTCTGGGCGACATACTATCGCCGTCTATATGCAGCGCAAAGCTGTCGGGGAACAGCTCGAAAATTTCTTCACACTGGACAAATTCCACTATTCCATCTTCCTCCTGGCCGCTAACCTGAATCAGATTTGCCTGCCGCCTTTTAAGACCATCCACCAAAGCCTGTGTCTGCAAATCAATTGACACCAAACCATCGGCAGAGGCGATAATTGCTTTGCCGATGTGTTTCTTCACTAGTTCATCAAGCTCGGTAACAACCTGCTTCGGCTGCGGCAGCACTTCTTTGTCCCAAAAGTGAATGATTCCGGCGGCGGTTCTGCCGAGGATGGGTATCCAGCCGGGCCGGGCCGGTTTGGCCGGGGGTGTTTGCGAATAAAATTTCCTCTCAATCCCCCTTTTTTCGCGTAAAAGGTCAATAAAAGCGGAAATTGGTTCTACCGACTCCGGATTTTCGGTTAATAAGCCATCTAATTTTCGCAAAAGCGAAATATTTGGTCCGGAGGCGGGTTTTCCCAGCTCTGAGATGGGTGTTTTTGGGAGACTCTGGCCGGTGAGCAGCCAATTCAAATCGGCTCCTGCAATTTCGGTGATTTTCAGCAGAATGTCAAGCGGCGGAACTCGGCTGCTCTCGTAATAGCTGTAAGTAGAAGAACTTATGCCTAAAGAACGAGCGAACTTGCTTTTGCCTCTGCTGCCTGAATGCTGCTCGCGGAGGTGCCTGATTCGCCGAATTATCGCTTTTTCGTCAAAAACTTTCATAATTTTTCGTAAATGCGAGAATTTTCCTTGCATTAATTCGTAATTGCGTTAATATTTTCCAAAAGCTTTTATGAAAGAATAAAGTTTAGACGCAAATATGAACTTTGTCAACAAGAGGAGTGTAAAAAATGACAAAATCTACAGGGGAAAAAACGAAAGGGGCAATGCCAACGAAAAAGGCGAGAAAAGCTCCAAAAACCGCGAAAGGCCAAACAAAAGCAGCAGAATATGCAGACTGTCTTTTGGAATTACACAAATTGCAGGGGACATTATTGAGTCGGTTGAGGAAGGAAATTTAGGCGGATAGAGTGAAGAAAACTGCTGGGGAGAGGCTGGGAGTGTTGGCTGAGGAGAATTTACGCAAAAGCGAAAGTTGCAGGAGTGGATTTTCCAAGACAGGGTCGGAAACAAGACAATTTTTTCAATCAAATCCCATTGGAGACTCTTCTCTAACGGGATAAATGCGCAAATTTTTTCGCCAATGCGTAGGAATTTCGCATCAAACGCGCAAGTTCATGTAAGAAACATTTGAAAATATTCGAAAACGTTCAAAAACTGTATAGAAATATTCAAAAACTGATGCAAAATCTTCAAAGATAAGCAAAGATTTTGCAGTTTTTAGTTCGTTGTTCATTGTTCATTGTTCGTAGAAGTATGAGATCCCTCGACTACGCTCGGGACGCTGGAGGCGGTTTTTTGCCTAAATTAACAGAGATTTTTCGGTGCAGATTTTGAAGTTTGCGGGTAAAATGGGGTGGTGAAACTCCATTGCGCAGTGCCCACTCCAAAGAGATAGCAGACGGCGCATCTCATAGGGCAGGCAGGGCAAGCTGGTGAGACACTGAAGCGGAGGCAATTCAGTCGCTAATCGCTGGTAGAGGGAATTAGCGAGTTAGAGACCCCCGACTAAAATGTTCGAGGGTAGGATTATGTAATTAAGTGGGGGAAAAAGTAATCTTCCGGATAAAGTTGAGTAACCAAAAGCCCGACCTGAAGTTAGGGGATTAACCGAAAGGAAAGGCAAAAACAATGAAAGTGAACCTGAAACGCTACGGGCTATATCTTTTGAGGTGGCAACTGAGCACGCCGATACTGGCAGCGACACTGGTGCTGCTGGCATCGCTTGGGAAACTATATGCGACAATAGCAGCAAACCTGGTAGGCGGGCTGATATTCTTCTGGGTGGACAAGTTCATATTCACGTCTCGGCGGTTAGAAGCCCAATGGCAGGTCAGAGAAAAAGTCATATGCTGCGACTGCCATAAAGTTGCACGAGGGTACCGGTTAGTCAGAACGAGAAACTATGACAAGAGTAGCGCTACTCCGCAGTTCCGATGCGAGGCCTGCTCGCAGAAAAAGACAGAAGAATTGAAGTTAGCGGGGGTGGTTATTTAGTTACTGGTCGATGGTGGATTGGGATTGCCAATCAAAAGAGGGTCTTCATCATTTCTTAATCGCGAAGTGTCGGTCGGCGAAGGCGAAGAACTGCAGCCAGTCGTAGTCGGTGATGGTGTGTTCGCCTTTACGGTTGTGGAAGCCGATGCAAAAGCCGACGGGGGTATCGACAGGGGGCATTTCATCGACGCCGAGTCCTCGCTTTCCGAACAGCTTATAAACGGGTTCTGCGTATTTTGCGGCGAGGAACGAGCCGTGCGGGTCGCCCCAATAGTCCTGCTCAGCAACGGCAATGTAAACGGGGCGGGGGGCCATTAAGGCGATGAGCATATGCCAATCGATGGGGAGGTCGTTGACGCAATTGCCGTAGGTTTTAAAGTTCTGACAGAACCAGTGGGGGGCGTAACCGTTGATTGACCTGACGGTTTCGCCGAAGCCGCGACGGACGATTGTTGCGCCGCCACAGCCAGAGCCACCTGAGAATACAATTGCGAATCGCTGGTCCTGAGCGCCGGCCCACATTGCAACTTTGCCGAAGCGAGAAAAACCCAATACAGCGACCTTGTTAGCGTTGATGTCGTGGTCAGTTACGATGTAATCCATAGCACGGCTCATAGCCCAGGCCCAGGCGCCGATTGCACCCCATTCGTCGGGAGCCGGTTTGGTCTGGCCGGGTTTGGCGAAGGCCTTGCGGATGCTTTTGGCGTATCCGTCTTTGTTATCCGGTTCAATTTGCCCGGGGTTGAAAGTGACGAGGCCGTAGCCCTGAGGGAGCAGTATTTTCGGATTGGCATACCAGCCCGGTATTAGGAATACCGGGGCGGGTTTTTTTGCTGCGCCGGGAGGGAGGAAAATATTGAGGTTCATTTTCGGGCCGTCGGTTTTGCCGGTGAAATAAATTGTTATGTTTTTAGTAATGGCATTACTATCTGCTACTGATGTTACTTTCCAAGTCATTTCCGCAGGTTTGCCAACTATAGTGCGACCATAAACGTGAGTTTCGAAGAGTTTCAAGATTTCCAGGCGGCGTTTCCGGTTCCAAGTATCGACATCGGTAACCTTAACACCATCGAGGGTAACAAGCGGGTCGGGGAGGGTGAACTTCGGGACTTTTTGCTCGTCGTAAAGGCCCGGAGGATAGTTCGGAGGAAGCTGAGGCGGCTTTGCGTAAAGAACACCAACCAGTGACACAGAAAGCAATAACACGGCGAGTTTAAGAAGTATAGAGTATTTCATAACATTAATTTTCATTCAATAAATCGTTCGCGGCGTTGACGAGGAATATATAGGCGGCGGCGTTGCCGATAGTATATTCGTTCTCCGCCCATAAGAAGGGCCAGTCTTCTTTGTTTTCAGGGAAGTCGGGCTTTATGATAAGAACGCCCGGGACAATGCCGCCGGCGATAAATGAGAAATCGGCGCGATTGTTTCCATAGGCGATTTTTTTCGAATGAGTTCCAACGGCTGAGACGAATGAAATGTCGGAGGCGGGATGGCAGCCGTAAATATAATCCAACGCCCTGAAGGTAAATTCGGGGCCGACGATTTCAGGGAAGGCCTGGTGCAGCAAATAGTTGTTGATTCCAAAATAAATGACCCATCCGGAGCCGGCCCAGCCGCGTGTTGAAATGGGGACGCCGAAAGGATTCTGTTCGTAAAACTTGTCGAGATGGTTCTTTTTATAATTCTTGACGAGCAACTCTAATTTTTCCGAGTAGGACTTATCCATATAAGGGATTGCACGGATAGCCACGGGGGCACGAAAACTGAAGCGTTCGTCAATATCAGGTATGAGCTGGTTTACTCTTTTTGCATATCGAGCGTCTTTCGTGCATATCAAAAGCTCGACTGCCACAGAAAACTCCTCTGCTTCCAGCCGGCCGCCGGTAGTATTGCCGAAACTGAATAAATCCGGTTCGTGACTGTGCTCTTCGTCCCATACTTTTTCAGCAGTTGCCAGACACTCATCAGCAAGCTGGTCGTTGTATCCTCGCAAGGCGCGGCTTGCGGCTGCCAAGGCGGCGATAGAGCCATAATTCAACGGAGTCGATTTGCTCGTAAACGCCCATCTGTCATCGAAAGTGCCACTGGTAAAGCCGTCTGATTCGTGGGGCTGTAGTTCGGGATTGTAAATGAGGTTGTCGGTCATCGTTGACCCATCGCCGAGATGGGTATATTGTGAGAGGTCGGGGACTATGATGCCGTTAATGGCGTGGCCAACGGCCCTGTGTTGAGCAATGAGTGCCAATGTGCCGTGCTCTAT
>CAYYFT010000127.1:0-4862 GCA_964471015.1 uncultured Pirellulales bacterium
TTAAAAACGGGGCTGTCGCCGTAACCGGCGGACGCCAAAGACAGCGCCAAAACAAAAGAGATTAAAAACAGAAATTTATTAGACATGATATTCCTCCTTAAAAAATGAACCCTTTCTTTCACAAGAAAACCGCATTTTTACCCGTCGTCTATCCTTGTAACTCTAATTCACTAATCCACTAATCAACCAATTCCCTGATACCCTGTTCTCCTGATAACCTGCTACCCTGATATTCATCACGCAATCCTGCTGCTACTATTGTTATGTGCACCTGACCTTCTCCTTCGTTACACCTTTTTTTCAAAATTTCGTAAAATATGCAAAATTGCGCACTGCCGGCGCTTAACAAGCCCTGGAAGAACCGAAATGATGATTTGTACGTTTCCATCACCGCCTCCGGCTTTCAGAAGACATCGGAAAACAACAATCGCTATGGTATTATGCGATTATATGTCATTGTGCTCCGTTGTCAAGAATATTCTTGAGAAATCCCGGATTTGAAATTCAGCCATCAGCCGGAAACTCACCCCACCTAAAAAACAGCCCCCACGGCGAGCATCGAGTATCCAGCATCCAGTATCGAGCATCGAGCATCCACCCACCAATTACCCGTTACCATTCACCAATTACAAAATACGTGAATATTTTCGAATATTTTTGAACGTTTTGTATCAGTTTTTGAATATTTCGTATCAATTTTCGAATGTTTTCACCAAGTTTTCGAACGTTTCCATACAGTTTTTGAACGTTTTCGAATATTTTCGAACGTTTGCTCATAAACCCTTGTCTCGCCAAAGCCTTGGCGAAGGCGGATGCGCATTTGATTGATGAAAATCCTGCCTATGTTAACTCCAGAGGTTTGCACAAAAGTCACGAATTGAATTAAGGGGCAAGAAAAGCGTCCGTTTCGCAGGAGGGCACCTCGATGCCCTCGTACGTATTAGTGTCCTGCAGTGTGAATATATCATCTGTGGAAATATCAATATGGCGCTTCTTAATAAATTTGCAACTGCCGTCACCAAACAAAACATTTTGGCCGCGACGATTGTGATTGATGCTGTTGAGCTTTAATAAGTCTTTGTCTAACTGAAGTTTAAATTGCTTGGAGTAATCATCGGGCAATCTCTCGAAAAGTGGATTCAAATCTGCTACTAACACCTTTTGTCCGCGTGGACTTTCCTCTCCGGCTTTGCGGCATCTTATTCGGAAGCTGTAGGTTACATATTTTCTGGAGGGGAAATCGTTATAGTTTTGTATCTGAGATGAGTCTAACTGCAGTGCTCGGCCTCGGCGCCTGCCGGGGCAGACAAAGTCGGCTGAATTGACATAACCACCTTTCGGCAAAAGCCATATATGCCGAGTATTAGAGTGATTTTCTTTGCCCTGATAGCCCACCTTCCACCAGGGGGCACCCGTCGCAATTGCAACAGCCGGTGCTCTGCCATCGTGGTCGGAGCTGTAGGAATTTATGCCCTGCCCGATCCGCCACAATTGCATCTGGCAGGCATGCTGCCGGGACTTTTGACGGGCGAGGCTCAAAGGAACCATTAAAACCCCTGCGACAAACACTATTACTGCTGCGGCCGCTACCATTTCGCCTAAGTTCTTCCAGAACCGTCTCTTATCGGTAACACTTTTGGCCTGTTCGCCGGCAAGCAACTGCTCGAGCCGAAGCTGGCTTGAACGTGCAAGGTTATTTAGCCGCCAAATCGTGCCCTCTGCCAAATCATCCGGACAAGACTCAGATTCCAGGCTTTTAAGCGGTGAAAGTGCGGTTTTGAGTTTCGAGTGGATTTCAGCGGCTTGCTCGTTTGAGGCTATTAGTCGCTCGGCTTCGGAAGTTTCTTTTTCGGAGGTTAAACCCAAACAGTAGTCAAATAATAGTTGTTTCTGCTGATTGCTTAGCACAGTCATTTAGTTTTTCTGCTCCCAAATGCCGCTTTCCAGTCCTTTGCAAACCGGCCAACGGCCGTATGCAATCTGCTTTTAACTGTTCCAATAGGTATACTTAAAATCTGGGCCATTTGTTTGTAAGAAAATTTGTTAAAATAGGCTAAAACCAATATTTCCCTCAGATTTTCCGGCATATCTGCTACAACCCGTCTGACCTGTAAAGCGATTTCGCCACCTTCCAATTCTTCATAAGGCATTGTGCTGTCGGAAGTAAGAGCGTTCAGAACACTATCGAACGACATTTCCTGCGAATCCGCTATGGCTCCTATGGAGATGGTAGCGGTTCGCTGTTGCTTGCGAAGGGCGTCCTTTGCTTTATTTGCGGCTATGGTGAACAGCCAGGGGCGCAGAGGCCGGCTGGTGTCGAAGCTGTCTCGGCTATTGAACAGTTGTAAGAAGGTTTCCTGAAAGACGTCTTCAACCATATCCTGCCGATTTAAGAAATTCCACAGAAAAGCATAAAGGCCGTTTTTATAACGACTTACGATTTCACGAAATGCGGCCTCCTCGCCGGCTGCGTACTGGGCGAAGAGTTCGGCATCGGTCTGTTTTTTCGAAAAAGGCTTCATAATTTAAGCTCTTAAACAATTTATACCTAAACTTTTTATTATAAGTAATTTAGAAGTAAATCAAAACTTTTATTAGGTGAATTTAGCTGTTTCGGGCAGGGAAAATGTGAGTAAGTCAAATCGTAAAACAGCATGGAAGGGGTCAACATCGCTAGTTTGTGAGCAAACGTTCGAAAACATTCAAAAACTGTATAGAAACGTTCAAAAACCATATAGAAATATTCGAAAACTGATGCAAAATATTTGAAAATATTTGAAAATATTCGACAGTTCCGCTCACGCGATGGGGGGCTTTTCAAAGCGGAAGTGCTTCGCGATGTTTTTCTAAACAGATCCCTACGCTTCGGTCGGGATGACGCTTCGCATCAGTTGCCGGGGGTGTTTTAAGAGCGTATAGGGGGCAATTTTTCAACTTACGATTTGATTTATTATCAATATGCGAAGATAATTACGGTGAACGTTTAGTGTTGGTAGTATCGATTAGGCGGATTTTTGAAATTTGGAGAGATAACAATGGCAGAGTATGCAGAAGCGGTAGAAAATCCCGGTTTTAAGGACCGGAAGGTAAGACTTGTCGTGCTGGGAATCCTTCAAATAATCCTCGGCGGGCTATGCGCCCTAATAGTGCCCTTTATAATATTGGGAATGGTGGTATCTGCAGCTGCCGGTAAAGGTGCGGCTGAAGGTTTCAGCCTGAGGATGATGATTCCGGGAGTTCTTTTTTATGTGGCGCTGGCAGTCTGGTTTATCTGGATGGGGATAGGTTCGGTCAAGGCGCGACGATGGGCACGAGCACTAATATTGATTAGCTCCTGGCTATGGCTTATCGGTGGTGTGTGCGGATTTATTTCCATATTAGTGATTCTTCCAAATATGTTCGACAAGATGGGAGCAAGCGGCGAGATGCCCAAAGATGCGGTTATCATTATGAAGTATGTAATGGCGGCGCTTTGGGCCGTGATTTATGTGGTCATACCGGGTGTGCTTGTACTATTTTATAGCGGTAAAGATGTAAAGGCGACATGTGAATATAGAGACCCGCAGGAGCGATGGACCGACAAATGTCCGCTGCCTGTTTTGGTTGTGAGTTTTGTGTCCGCTGCCTGGGCAGTTTCAATATTGTCCATGGGGATATACAAATGGACCATTCCATTTTTTGGAAGTTTCGTGAGCGGAATGACCGGGGCAATCGTAATATTAGTTTTAACACTGTTGCTGGCCTATACAGCGTGGGGAGCATACAAGCTGGATATAAAAGCATGGTGGTGCGCGCTGCTGGTGCATATAGGATGGTCTTTCTCAGCGATTATTACGTTCTCGACCGTGGGTATGGACAAGTTCTATGAGAGGATGGATTTTCCGAGAGAGCAACTGGATATGATGAAGCAGTACGGTACGCTATGGGAGTCAAGTATGAGCTTAATTTTAGGTTTTTGGGCCATAATTATTCTGGCGTATCTTATTTATGTCCGAAGGTATTTCATAGACGCTCTCCAGAAAAGTGCTTCATCGCAAGTTCCCGGCCAAACGCAAGTTTTATGATTTTACCAAGCCGTTGTTAGAGAAGAAATATCTTAACTGCCATTTGTGTGCGGGGACGTTAGAAGCCGGCGATATAGTCGTCCACATCAATCACATAAGGGAAAAACATTGACCAAAAAGGGTTAATCTGCGATTATATCCTGCGCTTTAGTCTCATTTTTTGCTTATTTTTTAGAGGAACTTTTTAGGCTGATGCTGGTCTAATTAAGGAGAAAAGGCGTGACCGAAGCTGGAAATATCAACATTGACGACGCCGTCCTGGTTCGGCAGTGCCGGCAGGGCGATTCTGCGGCGACTGAAAGATTGATTCTTAAGTATCAGAATCGAATATATAACGCTATATTGAGAATATGTGCAAACCGGGACGATGCTGCGGAACTTACACAGGATACGTTTGTCAAAGTAATTGAGAATATAGATAAATTCGAGGGCAGAAGCAGCTTTTATACCTGGGCCTTTAGAATAGGCGTTAATTTGACATTGAATTACCGCCAGAGAAGCGTCAAGCTGGGGCTTAAAAGCCTCGATGCCGAGGACAATGAACACGGCGGCGAGGCAGGGAGGGTGTTGAAGGAATTTTTGGCCGATGATAGTCTGCCTGACCCCGCTGTCGTGGTTGAGAACAAGGAGCTTTGCAGGGCAGTTGTAAAAGCGATGATGAAATTGGATGATGCGCAACGGGCTGTTATTGTCCTGAGGGATATTGAAGGTATGAACTATGCTCAGATTGCAGAGGTGCTTGGTATCGAGTTAGGCACGGTTAGAAGCAGGCTCAGCAGGGCCAGAACCAATCTGAGG
>CAYYFT010000128.1:0-4829 GCA_964471015.1 uncultured Pirellulales bacterium
ACATCAGGAGGGATGTCAATGTCGCTCAGTTTCACATATTCCATTCCCCGCTGGGCTGCAAGAGCAATTTGCAGTTGGTTTTCATCTATCAATCCAAGTTCAAGGAATATCTGGCCTATTTGTACAGACCCGGGTCGCTGCTTCTGAATTTTCAGGCATTCATGGACCTTCTCTCTTGTCAGAACACCCATTTTTATAAGTATTCTGCCGAGGGTTCTACCCCTCAATTGTTCTATGGGAGGGAGTGTTTTTGCCGTTTTTACTTTTTCCATCTGGCTTTTACCTCCTTTTACCTCTAACTGATTCAATTTCAAATCCACTTCATTATATCACATTAAGACCTTTTTGACAAGTAAATTACAAATTGGACATTTAGTTATTAAGATTCCGGGAAGTGTCCATTTTATCTCTCTATAGCTCTTTATTAGCTAAAAAGCTACTCGTTTAATCTATAAAAAAATACCAGCTGAATCGGTTTTTATGCTGGTATTTCGCAAAATCCGGCTCATTTTGTTATCAACTACGTCCTTAAAATCGGCCCCATATCCTCGCCCTCCTTTGCTGGTTTTTTCCTTTTCACGCCGCCGCTTAGCTTGGCCATAGCCTTATCCTGCAATGCTCCCGGCTGGCGGGCCTTGTCCAGCATCTCCTCTAAGGTAATCCTGCCGGTTTCATAGAGTTGCCAAAGGTGTTCATCGAGAAGTCGCATTCCTAATTTCCTACCTGTTTGGATGCTCGAATCAATTCGATAAGTCTTGTTTTCACGGATAAGATTAGAAATCGCAGGAGTAACAACCATAAACTCATAAGCGGCAATTCTTCCTCTGCCGGTAGCCAAAGGACAAAGGGCTTGACTGAGAACCGCCATCAGATTGGCGCTTAGCTGAGTGCGAATCTGTTCCTGCTGGTTTACCGGAAATACATCAATAATCCTGGTAATCGTTCCTGAGGCGCTTATTGTATGCAGTGTGCTAAAGACAAGGTGACCGGTTTCAGCAGCTCTAACGGCTGCTTCTATTGTCTCCAGGTCTCGCAGCTCACCTACCAAAATCACGTCGGGGTCCATTCTTAAAACACGCCTCAGTGCTTCGCCAAAGCTCGGAACATCTACACCAACTTCTCGTTGATTAATAATAGATTTCTTATGCCTGTGATAATATTCTATTGGTTCTTCAATTGTTATAATGTGACGGTCGAAGTGTTCGTTAATATAGTTTACCATACAAGCTAAGGTGGTTGTTTTGCCGCATCCGGTTGGGCCTGTAACCAAAAACAACCCTCTTGGTCTCCGGCACAAAGCAGCACAAATCTTGGGCAAGCCTATTTCCTCAAATGTCAGAATTTTCGTTGGGATTAGACGTAAGACTATCGAGATATCACCTCTTTGTCGAAAAACAGACACACGAAATCTTGCCACATCACCATAGGCAAAGCCAAAGTCGGTTCCTCCCTCTTCTTGAAGTTCTTGCTGATTTCGCTCAGGCGCAATGCTTTTCATCAAAGCCACAGTATCATCAGCCTCAAGAACCTTGGTTTCCAGCGGTCTGAGCTGGCCGTCTATTCGCAGTACCGGCGCTCGGCCGGTAACAAGGTGTATATCTGAGCCTCCTTGTGTGATACAAGCCTGCAGTAAGCGGTCCATATTAACTGTTGCCATTTGAGAATCCCTAATAATTTTGTTTAATCCAGGACTACTCCTTCAGTTTGCGTTATCCTCACTATTTCTCCCGGTGTAGTTATTCCTTTGAATATCTTAATCTTGCCGTCATCCCTCAGTGTTCTCATTCCACTTGCTCGGCAAGCCTTTCTCACTTCAGTAGTAGCTGCCTTTTCAAAGGCCAGTTCTCTTATTTTGCTGTTTAGTTCTACCATCTCAAATATGGCGATTCGGCCTTTGAAGCCGGTATTCTGGCACTGGCTACAGCCAGCACCCTTATAGACAGGATGCTTCTTTATATCTTCAGGGGTAATATCAAGCGATCGTAAATCGTGTGGGTCCGGATTTTCATCAATTACTTTGCATTTATTGCAAATTACTCTTATAAGCCTCTGCGCCATAATAGCTTGAATCGAGCTGGCTACGAGGAATGGCTTGACACCCATATCTATTAGACGCGTAATTGCACTGGGGGCATCATTGGTGTGCAAAGTGCTGAAAACCAGGTGTCCGGTAAGCGCCGCCTGAATCGCAACGTCCGCAACAACGCCGTCTCGAATCTCACCAACCAGTATAATATTAGGGGCTTGTCGCAGCATTGCTCTAAGAATCTTGTCAAATGTCAAGCCGATTTCTTCTCTGACTTGGCACTGATTCATCCCGTCGAAGTTGTATTCCACGGGGTCTTCAGCCGTAACAATTTTCTTGTCCGGCCTGTTAAGTTCCTGCAGGGCTGCATATAGAGTCGTGGTCTTGCCGCTACCGGTCGGGCCTGTAACCAAAAATATACCGTTGGGCCTTTTGATTATTTTTAGAAAGTGCTCGTAATCATCCTGTTCAAAGCCGAGTGCCTGAATGCCAATATTGACTGACTCGCGGCGTAAGATTCGCAATACTACGCTTTCTCCGTGGTTTCCAGGCAGAGCAGAGACACGAAAATCAACATCATCACCTGCAATTATACGTTTAATACGACCGTCTTGCGGTAATCTCTTCTCTGCAATATCCATACCGGATAGGATTTTGAGGCGGGCAATCATTGGTGCCTGCATATTCTTGGGGATGTTATCTTTTTCCAGGCAGACACCGTCAACACGATATCTTACACGTACCCTGTCGGCCATTGGCTCGATATGGATATCGCTGGCCCGCATATGGTAGGCGTTATCTACTATGAGATTCACCAGCCTGACAATGGGGCTGTCATCGTCACTACCCGAAGCTTCGGCACGGAGAGCTTCTGCTTGTAACTCGCGACTGGCCTCAACAAGCTCGGCGGCAGTTGCGTCGATACTATGTTTCAACCTGTCCTCTTCCTCGGTTTTTGCCTCTTCCGGCGACTCCTGGATATAGGAGCTGATTTTTGAAGGGCTTGCCAGACAGTAGTCCAGCTCGGCATTCAAGCGGAACCGAAGTGCATCCATTATGTCCAGGTTTAACGGGTCGCTGATAACCAATTTCAATCTGCCGTTATTCATACTGAGCGGCAGAACATTGTGCCTTTTTATAAGGTCTCCAGGGACAAGCTTCATTACCTCAGGCGGAATGGTGATTTTATCCAGGTTCACGTATTCCAACCCAAATTGCTTGGCGATTGCCTTGGTAAGAGTTTCTTCGTCCACGAGGCCTAATTCGAGCAATACTTGGCCAAGCCGTTTATTACTGGTTTTGGAAGTCTTGATTGCATTGATAAGCGGCTGCTTTTCTACCCGTCCAGCTTTGTAGAGTATCTCGCCCAAATGTCTACGTTTCTTTGCCATACATACACCCAGTTTATTATACCATATATTAAAGCGGTTCGTCAATCATTGATTAGCGCAATTGGTCCAATCTACAATTTTAGCCGGAGCATATTTAGGGCTGTCTGTGCCGCCTGAAGTCTTATAAAATCTCTGTTATGAGCAAAGGTAAAGTGTTTAGTTTCACAGCCATTATCGGAATCTACGCTAATATATACTAAGCCGACGGGTTTCTGTTCGCTGCCACCATCTGGACCGGCTATACCGGTTATGCCGATTGCAAAGTCTGTCCCAGCCCTTTTTCTGGCACCCTTGGCCATAGCCTCTGCTGTCTCGGGGCTTACAGCACCATGTTTTTCGATTAAATCAGCTTCTATGCCAAGTTCACTCGTTTTAGCAGTGTTGCTGTAAGTAACCCAGCCGTATGTGAAATATCTGCTGGCGCCGGGAATATCGGTCAGTAACTTTGCCAAAGTACCGCCTGTGCAGGATTCAGCTACGGCGATTGTCTTTTTCTGTTGAGCTAATTTTGTCCCTACCACTTCAGCCAAGGTCTGTTCCCCTGCGCCGTAAATCAGCTCTCCAAGGATATTACGCAGTGTTTTTTCGCACCTTTTGGCTATTCGTTGCGCCTTATCTTTATCCTCTGCTGTTGCGATAATGGTCAGGGTAATTACACCATATTGAGCCGTGCAGTTTATTAGCGGGTTTCTACCCCGCTTCATAAGTGGCACGGCCATCCTGGCCGTGTGTTTTAACGGGCTGGAAGCCCGTTCCACTAAATCAGCAATAGCTGATTCCCCTGCCCCAAAGCAGTTCAGTTTCAGCACAACGACTGTTTGCTTGCCGGCAAATCTTTTTAGTTCTGCGAAAACCGATTCTTCAAACATCTGTTTCATTTCCAATGGCACTCCAGGCATAGAGAAAAACAATTTGCCCTTTGATTCAGCCCTTATACCAGGAGCTGTGCCAAGATTATTATCGACGGCTTTCGCACCAGCCGGTATGTATGCCTGAATCTTAGTTTTTTCGGGCATTTGCAAATCTCGCCTGCTGAAAAAATCCTGTATTCTTTCCAGAAGTTCATTTTCCAATTTCAATTTGACACCAAGAAATTTTGCGAACGCCTGCCGGGTCAAATCATCATCGGTCGGGCCAAGCCCGCCGGTTACCAGAACCAGGTCAGCATCACTGCTTGCTAATTTCAATACTCGAGCGATTGAATCTATATCATCGCCGATGGTATAGGAGCTAATAACAGGTATGTCGATTGAGAGCAATCTTTCGCTTAGGTATGAAGCGTTGGTACTTGCTGTTTGACCAGTAAGAAGCTCATTACCGATGCTGATGATACTCGCTTTTCTCATAGCTCTAAAGTTCAATTAGTGCCTTGACTACGCCGTCACGATACCCGGCAACCATATCAAAGGCAT
>CAYYFT010000129.1:0-4780 GCA_964471015.1 uncultured Pirellulales bacterium
AAGCCCTACACAGCCTTTCCAAGGCTGCTCGATAAGCCGCTCCGACACCTCTCCGACGAAAAACCGAGAATAGCCGCTTTAAAGCCGTTTTTCAACTTTAAATTTCGACTTCCATTTGTATATATTATAGAGTTTAATAGCAGATATATTAAAAGGAAATGTCATTTGAAAGGAGACACAAATGCGTGGATTGAAAATCTGCTTGTGGATAGCCGGCATCGGGTGCCTGCTGTCGGTAGTTGGTTTGTTCCTGCCTGTCTCAATATGGGAATCTGTTGCCGGATATTTTGGTATGGAATCGCTCCCGGATTCGCCGCTGTTTTTCTATACGGCTTACCTAATGTCGGCCACATTTGCGGGGATAGGGGTATTCTTTATCATTCTTGCCCTGCGACCTATGGATTATGGGATTATGGTGCCCTTCTCAGGTTTAGCTGCTGTTGTCCTGGGTGTTGTCTGTGCGATAACGGGATTTGCAGTGAAGATGCCTAATTTGTGGTTCCTCGGTGATTCTTCGAGCTGTTTGGTATTGGGTATTCTCATACTTGTGTTTTGGCAGCGGGCCAAACGCGCCGCCGGCGGATAGCGACTCCTGTATCCCCTTAATATTCTCTGGCGACGAAAGTTTCTTGCTCTTTACCGGAAGCTGCACTCGGATACCGCTGATTTCAAGTATTACTCTTTCTGATAAAAAAGGGGTGATTATTTATGATAAGAGTACAGATTGTTTTCTACAGTATGTACGGACACGTGTATCGACTGGCCGAAGCTGTGGCCGAAGGAGCTCGTCAGGTCCCGAACACGGAAGTGGTTGTCTATCAGGTTCCGGAGCTTGTCCCTGAAAAGGAGCTGGAAAAGAGCGGTGCCAAAGTTGCACGTCAGGGGTTTGCACACATTCCAGTAGCGCAACCCTCTATGTTGGCCGAGGCCGATGCAATTATATTTGGCACCCCGACGCGGTTTGGCAATATGTGTGCTCAAATGCGTAACTTCCTCGACCAGACCGGCTCGTTGTGGATGAAAGGCGCCCTCATCGGAAAAGTCGGCAGCGTTTTCGCAAGTACCGCAACTCAGCACGGAGGTCAGGAAACAACCATTACAAGTTTTCATACGACCCTGCTGCACCACGGAATGATTGTTGTTGGAGTGCCTTATTCCCAGCAGGAATTGCTCAATATGAAGGAAATCACGGGAGGCACGCCCTATGGCGCAACAACTCTTGCAGATGCCGATGGCTCTCGTCAGCCGACTGAGAACGAGATGGCGATTGCGAGATTTCAGGGCAAGCACGTCGCCGAGATTACCAGTAAGCTCTGTGGATAAAGAGATGGTTACTTGGCTGTGTTTTCGATTTCTTCGATTGTCTTTCTGATAATCTGCGCAGAGGCCCGCAGGGCCTGCAGCTCTTCGGAGCTCAGCTCTGCACCAAGGGTTCTCTTGACCCCCTCGTCGCCTAATATACAGGGGACGCTGAGACAAACGTCTTTAATTCCATATTGACCGTCCAGAAAGCTCGAGACGGTCAGAACACTGTTCTCATTTCGCAAAATCGTCTCGGTAATCCGGACAAGTGATAATCCAATCCCGTAATATGTCGAACCTTTGTAGTCTATGATGTGGTAAGCCGAGTTGCGAACCTCTTCAGCCATCATGCGATGGTGTTCTTTATAATCACACATCCTGCATATCATGCAATACTCGCGCAGGGGCACGCCCGCAATATGGCTCATACTCCACGCGGCGACTTCGCTGTCTCCGTGTTCGCCGAGAATATATGCGTGAACGTTGTGGGCATCGATGCCGCAATGTCGGCTGAGCAGATACTTAAATCTTGCGCTGTCAAGTACGGTGCCGGAGCCTATTACACGCTGCCGGGGCCATTTGAGCTCTTTCAGGGCCAAATAGGTCAGGGCATCGACCGGGTTTGTTACCATCACTAATACAGCCGAGCATTCTTGCTTTGCTATCTGCTGACAAATCGACCTGACAATCTGTGCGTTTTTCTGTGTCAAATCCAGCCGGCTCTGGCCCGGCTGCTGCTTTGCTCCAGCCGTAAACACAATTATATCGGCTTCGGCGCAATCTGAATAATCGCCCCTTTTTATCGACACCGGCGGTATGAAGGGCAGGCCGTGGGACAGGTCAAGGACCTCGCCCTCTACGCGATTTTGGTCGATGTCTATAAGGGCAATTTCTCCTGCGACTCCGGCAGGTAGCAGTGCGTATATATACGCCGTGCCCACAGAGCCTGCTCCGATTACCACAACCTTTTTTTGACGATAGGGCATAAAGAACTCTTCGATATTCTTAATCTTGAAGCGGAAGTTCTATTGAATCATTTTTCGAGGCGGCTTTTTCTGTGCGTTTTTTCTGAAAAAACCCCTGCAATTGTTTTGCGCATTCGTCGGCCAGAACACCGCTGATAACTTCCAGCCGATGATTCAGCCGGCCGTCTGTTACGATGTTATACAGACTTTTCACCGCGCCCGTCTTTGAATCATCGCAGCCATAGACCAGACGGTCAACTCTTGCTAAGACCAAAGCACCGGCACACATCGGGCACGGCTCCAATGTAACATACGCTGTGCAGCCGTTCAATCGCCAGGTTTCCAGCGCTGCCGCCGCCTGCGTTAAAGCGATTATCTCCGCGTGTGCCGTCGGGTCCTGTAGTTGCTCTCGCTGATTATATGCCTTTGCGATTATTTGATTTTTGTGAACGATAACCGCCCCAATCGGCACATCGCCATTCTCCTCGGCTATTTTCGCCTGGTCGATCGCTATTCTCATGAAATCATTATCGCTTATTTCTTTATGGAACATTTTCAGTTGTTTTGATAGCGTTAGAAGTTGCTATTTATATCTTTTGAATTTTTTATTAAAAACAGTATCCTTTAGGTCAACATGGACTTTATTTAATAATGGCCATAATCTTTGTTTTCTATAATTTTCCCAATCATCAAGTTGTTTTGCATCTTTACCTTGATACAAATCTATCATTATATTTTTAAGTTCATCTTGTAGTGAGGCTATTTCCTCAACAAACTCTGTTCCATAATAGAGTCCCATTTTGCCTAGAACAGGATAGCTGCTAAAGATTTTTTGGAAGAATTCTTCGTATGCTTTTGTTCTTCGGTTTTTAAATTCTTGTTCTTTACCTTCATTTTTGAACCACTCGTAATGATATTTGAGATTGTATAATTCCCAAACTTGCGAGAGTTGCCAACTTAGGATCTCAATGATTTCATTCGCAATTGTATCTTTTGCCAATAAATATTTAGTTCGAATTTCTCTCTCAAAATGATATTTAGCTATCCGAAGGGTTGCCCACAGACCCACTAAAGGATAAAAAATCCACTTTTAAAATGGGATTATATTTGGAAAAACACTGGTTTCGAGAAATTGATAAATGGGTTCAAAATTCATTTTAATTTCCTTCAATTAAAACGGTTTTGTAGGATGGGCTTTAGCCCGCGCGGTTATCTTTTTTTCTTTTTTCTAGTCCATTAATCAGGCCGGATATCATCTTGGAAATAACCTCAAGTTGGTTAGAAAGGTCTGAAAATTTAACATTAGAAATCAGCTTCTTTCGCTTTGCAATTTCTAATAGAGGAACACATTCCTGCGCACTGCCACGAGCTATGATAAAGAAATTTCGCCTGTCCCCTTTTGTAAATCTGCCATTGCCTTCTGCGATATTGGTTGCTATCGACAGAGATGCTCTATTAAGCTGGTCTGTTAGAAAGTAATATCCTTTGGGGAATTCTTCGGTGAGATTTATGACTTTCTCAGCTAAGTCTACAGATTTCTGATAGACATCGAGATTTTCAAACATAAAAGGCATTCTAAGAAACCCTTTTTTGAGCAGTCGAGCAGTTGAACAGTTGACCGCAGGTGAGCTGATTTATTTCTTTGCTTTCTTATTTCTTTGTCTTCTTATTTTCTTTTATCACCTGTTCGCCTGTTCTACTGTTCACCTGCTCTATTTTGAGCAACTTTGTTGCTCAAAATACCCCCAAGGGGAGTCGAACCCCTGTCTCCAGGATGAGAACCTGATATCCTAAGCCACTAGACGATGGGGGCAGCTTCGTATCTCGTCGCTCGTATTTCGCATCTCGTTTTCTTTTACGAAATACGGTTCACCAGCGACTTGCGACTAAATAGCGGCGGTCGGATTCGAACCGACGACCCTGGGCTTATGAATCCCATGCTCTAACCAGCTGAGCTACGCCGCCGCAATTTTTAAGTTTTTGTAGTATAATCACTTCCTTTTCGTATTGTCAACCCTCCAGGTGCTCAGAACGGGCAAAATTGGCCGAAGGTGTCAAAAAAGTGTCAATCGCCGCCGGCAAACCACCTACGGCCTTCAAAAAAGAAAGCAAACTTAACTTTGTATTTGTTTCGGGTATAATCGCTTTGAACAGGTACAGAATCCGAGACTTTAGATGAAGTTAGCAGATGATTATGAAAACTAAAAACACACCTGATTTACCCAGCCCTTCGGAAGGGCGGGGTTTACCGCGGACACAATATGCTGTGCAGTTGGTTGGTCAGGACAAACTGGTCTTTAATAAATGCAAAGAGGTTTTCGCTCCTGGTGAGCATCAAATTCTTTGCAGGGTCGAGGCGGTTGGTCTGTGCTTTTCCGACCTTAAACTGCTGAAGCAATTTTCCTCACATGTTCGCAAGAGCGAAATAGTTTCCGGCATTGATTCTGATGTCCTTAAAGAGATACCCAGCTATGTCCCGGGCGAAGCTGCAACGGTGCCGGGGCACGAAACTG
>CAYYFT010000130.1:0-4756 GCA_964471015.1 uncultured Pirellulales bacterium
AAAAACAAATCAATCCCATTTTCAGGAATTTCTTTTCCACTTAATAGAGGTTACTATCAGCATTGATTTTGCGCACAAAAAAAATTTGTTTTGAACAGGTTTTGCACATCGTAAATTGGTTTTGTGGAAAAGCTGTGGATTAGGTTTTCTTTTTTTGTATTGCGTATGTTGGATTGGGCATATCGTGCCAGTGGAACGAAACCATCTATTTTGGTTTTGAGGAGTTTTTGCGGAGTAAATTTCCCAATGGACCTTTTGGATTCACACCGGTCATTTTAGTTTTTTATTTCCGCCAATCTATCGCCGGGGCAGGTTTGTCGGCCATTGACGAAATCCGCAAAACCCATAAGGCTGGAGCCGTCCGGTTTGATTTTTACAATCTTCAAGGCGTCTTCGCCGCAGACGACGTTTAGATTTTCATCGAGTGTTCCCGGTTGCAGATGAGTGAGGTTTGAGGTCCCGACTACGCAGGCCTCTGCTATGGTTACCCGCAGGGATTTTGCGGTCTTTTTGGAGACATAAATCGCCGAGGCGCCGGGCCAGGGCCAAAGGCCAAGTATCTTTCTTGCTAAAGATTTGGCTGAATCGTTAAAGTTCAAAAAGCCGTCGGATTTTTGCAGCTTCGGTGCCAACGTCGCTTTCGAATGGTTCTGCTCTGTGTGGATTACAGTGCCATCTGCTATTTTGTTGACGGTTTCCAATAGTAGTGGAGCTGCTAATTTTGCGAGCCTGTCGTGTAATTGCCCTGCTGTTTCACCGGTTTTTATCTTTGTTGTGACCTGACCGAGGATATCACCGGTGTCCATTTTTTCAGCCAGCGTGATTATGCAAATGCCGGTTTCGGTTTCGCCGTTGATTATAGCCCAGTTTATCGGCGCAGCTCCGCGGTATTTCGGCAGCAGAGAGGCGTGAACATTGATGGAACCCTTCGGCGGCAGATTTATCAGCTCATTGCCGATTTTCTGGCCGAACGCAACAACCACAATCAAATCCGGCTTATGGCCAGCTATCTTTTGGAGTGTTTGCAGAGTGTTTACATCATCTGTTTCAAGAAAAGATATGGACTTTTCGTTTGCCCAGTCAGCTACCGGCGTAGGTGTTGGCTTCCTGCCTCTTCCGGCCTGGCGAGGCGGCTGTGTAACAATGAAATCCAGGCTATGGCTTGATTGTGCCAAAGCATTCAGGCATTCAAGGCCAAACTCGCCACTACCAAGATAAACTGTCCTCATTTTTGATTTTCGAGTTTTTTAAGCTGTCTTCGATGTACGATTTTTGCAGCTGAGCCCATACGGTCGGCGATGGTCATTCCCTCTATATGGTCGTATTCATGCTGCAGGGCCCTTGCATAAAGCCCTTCGGCTTCTTCGGTAAATTCATTTCCATCCAGGTCGGTGGCGGTAACGGTGCATTTTTTGTATCTTCGAATTTTCGTGGAGACCCCCGGCACCGACAAGCACCCTTCCTCCATTGAGTTGAACAAATTGCCTGATTTCGCAGTGATTGGCGTAACGGTTGGGTTTATATATACCCTGACGTTTTTTCTGCTTGCGTCGAGCGATATGATAAACAGTCGCAACGGCACGCCCGCCTGCGGCGCTGCCAGTCCAACGCCTTTATTTTCCAGCATAATGTCCGTCATCTTTTGCACAAGCTGACGGATATTGTCATCGATTTTTTCAACCGGCTGCGCCCGGCCGGCCAAAACATCAGCCGGGTAATGCGTGATTCGACATTTATCAACATCTACCATTTCTCGACTCGTGTGTCGGCAGTTGTGCCGTCATTTATCTTTTCGATTTTTTGTAAGCATTGATTACTGCTTGTTTAATGTGCGTTGATTTTACTTCGTATTTGTCAAAATCAGCTATGTTGTTTTGATTGAGATGGAGTTGTCCTTCTCCTATATTTCCTCTATGTTGACCTTTTGAAAAGTATTTGTTGTTTTGAATTTCGTCCGAAGTCAAAACCCAGTATCTAATTCTATTACGCCACACTGCAATCCAGATAAACACATCGGCACATCTTGCCTTAATCTGTTGAAAATTCATATCAAAAGGTCTGGTTGAATCAGAAGATAAGGCTTTGATGTATAGAGGCTCATCCGGTCTTTCAAAGTCAACTGCTCTTGACGCTTTGATTTCTATACGAATACCGTGAGTTTTGTTTTTCTTGTCTGTCCAGTCAAGCCAGAAATCGTACTCACCCGAATACTTTGCATCCAATTTTTTGGTTGGTCTTTGAAGGTCAGGGACAAGCTCTTTCAAATGCCCAAATGCCCATTTATCCCCGAAACCTCTCGGTGCGGAAATCTCAAATATGTAAAGGTACAGGTTTCTATCTATGTAAGAACTTCTTAAGTCGTAATATTCCTCGAGCGCAAGTTTATTGGCGACAAGTAAATGCGAAATGACATATTCATATTCGCTGAAAGGGTAAACCGATACGAGGCTTTCCAAAGCAGCACGAAGGTCATCAGCATTTTCCAGCTTTTCGATTAACTTGTCTAATTCCTTTTTTAACTTTTCCACGCCGGTTCCTTGTTTTGGGTACAGAGATTGTCGAACAGCATTTTTTGCAACGGTTCCTTCAGGCCATCACCCTCTTTCTCTACATCATTTTCGATTCCCAATTCGGTATCGACTTCAGGAAAAGGGCTTTTATATTGCCAGCCGGTTTTCCCTGTTTTCTGAAAATGCTCCAACCTTCTTATGGCAATTTCGACGAAGATGGGGTCGATATCAACGGTAAAGCAGCGCCTTTTTAACTTTTCAGCAGCGAGCAATGTAGTACCGGCATGAGCAAAAAAATCCACTATTAAATCACTTTTTTTAGAACTGGCCGAGACAATCCTCTCAATTGCCTTTAACGGTTTTTGCGCATAGCATCCTGGTACATTTTCTTCCATCCTGTAAAATACCTGTTGAATATCAACCCAGACATTGCCTGCTCTTATATTTTCTGATTTACTTCGCTCTAAATTCTCTGTAATTCTACCATTAACTTTTTTATAGTAGCCTCTTAAAATTTTTGGGATATCGGTATATTCAGCTTCTACGTTAAATTCAGGATTACCCTTGATATAATAGAGCAGTTCCTGTCTGACGGCCATCCAGTTTTTCTGTGTTCCATAGCCGCGCTGATTCCGCATAGTGATAAGACTTCTCGTTTTCAGCTCTTTGAAGCTTCTCATCATAGCTATAAAATCGGGAAGCGGTTGAAACCCTTGATTTTGGTCGGCTCCTAACCAGACGTAAAAATGGGCGTTATCTTCCAATATTCTAAGCGTATTCTGAACCCATCTTTTACACCAATCTACATATTCTGCTAATGAAACTTTGCATAAACTATGGGTATTACTATTTCCCACAATGACGTTATAAGGGGGGTCTTGAACCGCTAAGACAGATTTATTATTAGTCATTAGTTTTAGTATGTCGTTTTCGTTTGCAGCGTCAAGACAACCTACCTTATGACCCGAGATAGAATCATCCCAGACGTCTCCGTATTTCAAACGGCAATATGGCAGAAGCAATTCTCTTACTCTTTCGTTGCTGTCAATTCTTGGCATTTTTTCTTTGCTCATGTTGCCCTTCCTTGCTTAACGACTTGTTTTACTATCGCTACTTTTGTCGAATTCGTCACCTTCAAATATATTGCCGAGGTAGTGTTTTTTGACGGTCTCATTGCGGACGATTTCTGCTGGTGTCCCGGCTCCTATCACCTTGCCGTGGTCGATTATATAGGCCTTATCGACCACTTCGAGCGTCCTTTCGACATTATGGTCGGTGATGAGGATGCTTACTCCCGAGGCAACGAGCCGGCGGATTTCGTGCTGTAAATCCTCAACGGCAATAGGGTCAACGCCGCTGAACGGCTCATCCAAAAGAATCAGCGAAGGGTCTGTTACCATAGCACGGGCGATTTCGAGTTTTCTGCGTTCGCCGCCGGATAAAAATCTGCCCTGGCTTTGGGCGACCTCGTTTAGTGAAAAATGCTCAATGAGCATATCGGCTTTGCGGTCGCGTTCAGTCCTGGTGATGGACATAGTTTCCAAAATCGCATAAAGGTTGTCCCTGACACTGAGGCGCTGAAAGATACTCGGCTCCTGTGAAAGATAGCCAACGCCAAGCCGTGCCCGCTTGTACATCGGCAGTTTCGTGATATCCATACCTTCAAAAACCACCACACCGCCATCAGGGGTAATCATACCCATAATCATTCTAAAAGTAGTGGTTTTGCCGGCGCCGTTGCGGCCCAGAAGCCCGACAATACTGCGCTGAGCAATGGCAATGGATATCTTGTTGACAACAGCCCGGCCGGAATACTTCTTCACCAGCTCACATGTTTCAAGAAGAGTCATATCAATCATCTTTGTATCTCGTATAACGTATTTCGTATTGCGGTGGGCATTATATCTACATTATCGGCTAAAGCCAAATGTCTTTTTGGGTCTGTTAAGCCCAACTGTCCAAATCGTGTTTTCTATAAAGGCTAATAAATGTTCTGGCAATTGTGTAGTATTTTTGCTATAGGTTTTTTCTGTGTGACATAGAGTTTGTGCTTGTTTGTTGGAGCGGGGACCCCGAAACGTAATAAAATGCGTTTTGGGAACCCCAGTAGCATATGTTTGCAGTTATAAGCGATATACATTCAAACCTCGAAGCCCTGACCACGGTCCTGGCTGACATCGAAAAACGTGGCATCGAGACGATTTATTGTCTGGGCGACGTGGTCGGCTACGGGCCAAACCCCAGGG
>CAYYFT010000131.1:0-4724 GCA_964471015.1 uncultured Pirellulales bacterium
TATGTTATATACCGGCGCTCCCGGATCCCCGCTTTCGCTCCAGTTTCCACCATAGTTGGGCCATCCTTCCGTGACGGCTCCATTGTCGCCGCCGTCGCCGCCGTTGCCGGCGCCGGCGTGGTTATTGACAATCTGGCAGTTTATAAATGCCGGGGTGCTGTATGGCCCGCAGTATATACCGCCGCCCCATGCCCAGCCGCCCCAGCCGCCACGTCCGGCGTTATTGGTAGTGGCTGCCTGGCAACCGTTGCTGGCGTCGCCGCCTCGCATCCGGTTCTCTCTTATTATGCAGTTTCTGATAACCGGGCCGCCTCCGGCATAGATATAGATTGCGCCGCCTTCGGCACCGTCGCCGTCGTAGCCATTCAAGCCGGGACAGTTCTCAGGATCTTCCTGTTGACCAGGTTGCCACCAGCAGTTTTGAATGGTAAAGCCGTCCAGAATGGTGCCGGAATCCGTATCAGGGCCGAAAATAAAGGCACGGTCAACATATTCTGTTCCATCGATAATTGTAGCTTCCGGATTGTTGGGGTCCACAGACCTGATGGTAACAGATTTGTTTATTGTTATTTGGGGGCCGCGCCAGACGCCGGGTAATACGACGATTGTATCACCGTCAACCGCTGCGAAAAGTGCCGCATCAATAGTGGGGAAATCGCCTTCACCAACTATAAGGGTCTGTCCCTGCTCGAAACTTACGGTAACAGCTCTGTCGGAGTGCATAACAACGGTATTCGTTAAGTCGGTGGAAGAATCATCATCGGTTCCGCTCCAGGCCTTAACCCGCCAGCCGGCATCCGGCCTGGCAGTAAGCGTTACAACCTTACCAACAGAATAAGTACCGCTGGCCGGCTCAATTGCACCATGGCCACCAGTAACACTTGCTGTTAACTGGAAAACTCCAACTCCTGTAATATCAGGATAATGATAACCCCTATCAACCTGGCCAGAGTCAAGAGCGTTATTCGCATCGGTAGTGTAAGTATTCAGCCCTAAACTCAGTGCCGAAGCACTTCCACTATCTATAGCCGGACTGGAAGTTTGATTCAGATAAAAGTTGCTCAAAGGGCCACTTACAAAAAGAGGGTCGCCGTATAAATTATTGCTACCGCCGGGAATGCTGCCGACCGGGACTAAACCAGCAACCGAATCGTAGTAATCACCATCGGGGTTGTTGTAGAATAAACTGTATGTTACGGTTGCATCGCCACAAGGGTCCTCTTCGTGTATTGCGTGGTTGTTGCAGCTCTCGAATATGCAGTCGGTAATATTTGGGTCGGAGGTGGAATCAGAGAATATTGCACCGCCGTAGCTATCCGCGGAGTTACCGCTGAAGGTGCAGTTTCCAACCTCGGGCGATGCGCTGTGGCAGTGTATTGCACCGCCGTCAACTGCGGCAGAGTTGCCGGTTATAAGGCAGTTAAAGACCGCTTGCGGAGAGTTTCCACCATTGAAATTAATTGCGCCCCCGCCGCCGCCAGTCGGATAAACGCCATCAGCGAAATTATCCATAATAGTGCAGTTTCGGATTTCTGCTTTGGTGTAGCGACAATTGAAGCCGCCGCCGTCGCCGTCTGTGGCATTATTTCCTTTGACCGCTCCGCCGGTAACAAGGAGGTCTCCATTGGCGAGGTCCAGGCCGCCACCTTCCTCGGCTGTGTTGCCAATGAAGTAACAATCGATGAAATTCACATCGAAGTTCTCGGTAGAGAAACCCCCGCCGTATATGGCCTGATTTTCGGTGAAGCCGCAACTGTTGAAATCTACCACCAAGGTTGTGCCATGTTCATAGGCATCAATTGCGCCTCCGTAGCCGTCCTCGGCGGTATTGCCGCCGAACGAGCAGTTTGTGAGGTTGGCGTTACTTTTGCACTTCAAAGCGCCGCCATCATTTTTAGCTAAATTGCCCCCGAAAATACAATTTTGGATGTTTACACTGCCGTTAGACTCGACGTAGATAGCACCGCCGGAACCGGGGTCGTGACGGGAAGGGTAGCCTATCCAAGTTAACAATTCATCTTCATCGGTACTATCATGTATGTCAGAGTTGCCCGTAAATAAGCAGTTGCGGTTGGGGTCGTAGGTATTGTTGATATCCACCGTGCAGTTGGAATCGCAATATATTGCACCACCTAAGTTGTCCGTGAATTCGCAGGTATTGAGAGTAATGGAGTTATTGGCGTCAGAATACAAGGCACCGCCTAAGGTGTATGCCGAAATATCTTCATCGGTGACGTAGGGGTCGTAGTATGTATAGGCCTCATAGGCCTTGTTGCCGGTGAACGTACAGTTGGTGAAGTTTGCTTGTGAGCCGGCGTCGAAGTAGGCCGCACCACCGGCAATACGCCGGGCAAGAGAGGGTAATACAAAGCTATCGAAACCTATTGGAGTTCGTGGGTCAGTTGCATTGCCTAAACCTCTTTGACCACCGGTTCCCCGGGCACCCGTCGTAGCGATGTTGTTACTGAAAGTGCAGCTTGTAATGATTGGGCTACTTGCGCTATCGCAGTAGATGGCGCCACCGATACCGTCACCAAAGCTAAATCCGGCATTTCCGCCGCCGCTTTCCTCTCCGTCGTAAGCAGGAGGATTTTGTTGTTGTGCGTTACCGCCGTGTCCGCCGTCACCGCCGCAGCCGCCCCGGGCGAGATTATCGCTTATGATACAATCACTGATGACCGGACTGCTTCCACCAAAACAGGCAACAGCACCTCCGTAACCGTTTCCGTCGCCGTCGCCGCCGTGTCCGCCCCACTGACCATCGGGATTATCTTCCGTTATCGTTGCATTAGGATCGATACTTCCGGGGTTAAGGGGGTCCTCGTCTCCGAGGGTCCAGTGGTCCCACGGACCATCCTGTCCATCCGCACCGTCGCCGCCCTGGGCGCCGGTAACGGTGCAATCGGTTATCACGCAGTATTTTATAGTGGGAGAACTTCCGGTAACGGGAGAACCTCCGGCTTGACAAAAGACTGCACCGCCGTAACCGTTGCCATTAGCATTCGCTCCGGGAAGGGCACGTGGCGGTAAAGTAGTGGGGTCAGCGAAAGGGTCAACCGAAACGGGGTCGAAGTCAGAAATCAGGTAACCAGTACCGGGTCCAAATACGCCATTGTATCCATATATCCCATCTGTGCCTTTGGGACCTCTGGCGTAACCGTTTATGATAGTAAAACCCAGAACCTTACTATTGGGGTCTTCACCGTTGTGGAACCAGAAAGCACGGCCCGCCCCCTGGCAGTCGATAATCGTAGAAGCAACCACGTAAGGGTCGTTCGGGTCCTCACTTTTTACGGTAATGGCCTTTCCCTTAAAGTCCACATTACGGTTGCTGGGGCCGCTATAGACGCCTGGAGCGACCTCTACCACATCACCATTGACAGCGTCGTTAATGGCACTCCGGATAGTGGGATAATCCCTTGATGATGGAAAAACATACAAAACCTTTGCCGAGACAAGAGTTTGTATAGATAATAAAATTAACGAACTAATCAGAATTTGCCGCTTCATTTTCCCGTTCATAATATCATTCCTCATTCCTTGCTTCCGGGATTGAGCGGTTACAAGCGAGACAACACGCGTAGAAACATCCCGTAGAACTACGGCCACGGCCAAATATCAACACAACTACGCGGTGAATCTCGATATCCACCACGCAATCCCATTACCACCTGTTACTATTTATTACTGTATGCACCTAACCCGTTTTCAGAATCTTACAAAAATGCGAAATTGTAATATCCTGACGGGTCAGGAACATCGCAAATCAAGTTTTGTAAAAAAATGCAGTAACAACTGCAAACCATAACAACTGCCAAAAGTTTAGAAATTGCTTTCCATTGCAGCGATTGCCTCAGCTTCAGCTTCTTCCAGCAAAATAATTGTCGGTTTAACCAGTATCAACAAAATCAGACTGTCCTTGACTTTGCTGCGGTTACTAAACAATCGCCCAAGAAAAGGCACCTTGCTCAATACCGGTACTCCTGATTCCCGTTCGATTTCTGTCGTTATTCTTTGACCGCCTAACAGTAATGTCGCTCTGTCAGGTACGCTCACACGCGTCTCAACCCTCGATATTTCGGTCTCAGGGTAGCGTATTTCGTAAACGTCTTCGCTCACAAAACCGGCACCCAATATAGGCAGTTGAACAGGAAAGGGCTGCCAACCGAGGAAATCCCGCAGATCAGCAACAATATTCAGCAGCACGTTCTTCTTGTCCGGGGTAATAATCGGCGTAATATTGAGAAGCGTACCAGATACTACATAACCTTCCTCTGTGTCTATAGTGTACCTATAAGCACCAAACTCGCCAATCTCTTCAATATCAATATCAACCTCGTAAGGATAGCGTCTAACCCTTTGAACCCGCATCGATGCCATCTCTCCGCTTAAAACGGTAACTTTCGGGGCGGTCAGAGACTGTGCATCCCTGTGGGCCTGGGTCGCTCTGAGAATTATGCTGACCTCAAGGTCATTAAGAAGTAAATTGCCATAACCTCCAGTGGCGGTCATCGCAGCAATATCAGCTCCGAGTTCAGTAACCATCGTCGGCGCCAGACTGCCGGTAATCCCCGTATCGGTGGATTTAGCAATGGTTGCAGAATCCTGTTCGAACGCAAGCAAACCCACTCTGCCACCAACGTCGGCCCTAAAGTCCATATCCAAGCCAATATCTTCAAGGAAATTCTCGCCCACCAACAAGAATCTGGCCTCGATAGCAACCT
>CAYYFT010000132.1:0-4717 GCA_964471015.1 uncultured Pirellulales bacterium
AACATATACTACCCTCAATTATAAGTGCAAAAATCATAAGTTACTTCTGTAATCTGGCTCTTATACCCTCTCATTTTCTCAAACCGAGCCGGGATATAGTTTCTTGATAACGCTTGACGTCTTTTTTGCTTATGTATTTAAGCAATGCCGACCTCGTCCCGACCATTTTCAGTAAACCACGCCTGGATGCATGGTCCTTGTGATGAAGCTTAAGGTGGTCGGTAAGGTCGTTAATCCTTTTCGTCAACAGCGCAATCTGAACCTCGGGTGAGCCCGTATCCCCGTCGTGTGTCTTAAAATCGCCGATAATTTTCTCTTTCTCCTGCGCCGTTAGCATCTTTTGAACAAATCCTTTCCTGAATAGTTAATTGATAACTCAATAATCAATTAGAGCACTTATGTGCCCCTCAAACAACCTCACAGAATATTATAAAACACGAAGGCAGTATTATAGCCAGCCATTATCATATTTGCAAGTCTTTTCTGCAGCAAAGTTTAATTGAGACAAGATTCGTCATAACCAATAAAAAAGGTTGCTTTTCCTAAAAAATCAGGATGGCAAACGTAAGGTTAGTGGCCGATTACGATTGATATCCTAAACACCGGTAACAGGATGGTTGCCGCAATAGTTCCGATAATACCACCATTGTAATCGGATAAAAAAGAGGTCCTTTGGGCAATTGTGGATTTCGGCTGCTACTCGCTATTCTCGCTGTCCGTTGTTTGGGTTGTTCTCAAAACTTCCTCGATTGATATTATTCCCGCCCTTACCTTTTCAATACCATCTAAGTAAAGAGGGACCATTCCGTTTTGTAGTGCTTCGGTCCGCAGTTTCTTAAGACTCGCCCGGTCATTAATCATTTCCTTGATTTCCTCATCAGGTACAAACAGCTCATGTATGGCAATTCGGCCGGCATACCCCGTGTTCCGACATTTCTTACAACCTACACCACGGTAAAATTTCTCAACCTCACCACATAAATTCTCCACCATCTTTCTAATACTGCTGGGAGGCTCATACTCCGTCTTACAAGCCGGACATACCTTACGTACCAGGCGTTGTGCCAAAACAGCAATCAGCGAAGCACTTACAAGATAAGGGGCAACGCCAAGGTCCAGCAAACGCTTCACAGCACCGGGCGCATCGTTTGTATGCAAAGTTGACAGAACCAAATGACCCGTTAGTGCTGCCTGCACAGCAATATTTGCTGTGGTTTTATCGCGAATCTCGTCAATCATTATGATATCAGGGTCTTGTCTTAACAAACTCCGTAATGCCGTCGAAAATTGAAAACCAGCACTTTCGTTAACCTGAAATTGATTTATACCTGCTATATTGCACTCGACCGTATCTTCAACCGTGCAGATGTTAACCTCCTCGCTGTTTAATTCAGCCAGTGCAGCGTAAAGGGTGGTATTTTTCCCCGAACCGCTTGGCCCTGTTACCAAAACTATACCATTTGGAGATTGTATTACTTTCCTGAATAGACGGAGGTTCTCATAGGTAAATCCAAGAGATTCGAAGTTAAAGAGAATCTTCTGTGGGTCAATAATTCTGATAGCCATCTTTTCGCCGAAGTTACCCGGCATAACTGATACACGCAAGTCAATCCGTCTGCCTTCCATTAAAACATGAATATCACCGTCTTGAGGAAGTCGGTGCTGAGATATATCCAGCTCAGCCATTATCTTGATACGCGAAACAATCGCAGAATACATCTGATGCGGTGGACGCATCCTTTCATAAAGTTTGCCGTCCACCCTGTATCGGACACGTAGTTTCTTATCGTATGGCTCTATATGAATGTCACTGGCATTTTCCCGCACGGCGTTGTAAAGAAGGTAATTAACCAGTTTAATAACCGGTGTTTGGCCTGCTATATCTTCGAGATTACTCGTATCAGCCGTATACTTCTCTATTAGCGTAAAGTCTTCCAGTCCTTCCTCATCGATAATATCATCAATGACAAAGATATTCGCCGCCGGCAAATATGCCTCCAACGTGGCCTTGATATCCTTCGTCGTAGCGCAGACTATCTGCACCTTACAGCCGCTTATACGCTCTATTGCATCTATTAAAAATACGTTTGTCGGCTCGCTCACCGCCACCGTAAGCTTATCTCTAACCTTAAACAGGGGCAGGATGATATGTTCTTTGAGAAATTCCCTCGGCAAAGTATCGAGCACCTTTGCATCGCATATCTTCGGACTAACTTGGGCATAAGGCACATCATACGCCTCAGCAAGCGCCGAGGCTATCTGATTCTCCGTGCAGTAATTCATCTCGACCAAAAGCTCGCCAAGCAGCTTGCGATGCCCCTCCTCTTTTTGTTCTGCAAGGGCCTTTTCAATTTGCTCTTGGGTAACAACACCACGCCCTAACAGCAATTGACCAAGCTGCATCTTGTTTTCCACCGCTATCTGACCCATAACTTTCCTTAGTAGCTCGTATTTCAATTATCAACAATCAACCGATACCTATCCTTTACGCAAAACTCTTTACTGCCTCAGCAAGTTCTGCGTAGCGGTCGAATTCATTTTCAAGTCGAGTAACTTCCAGAATTTTCGTGAGAGTTTCACCAAGTCCAGCCAATCTAAGCTGGCAGTTGTTCTCGTTGCAGTAATCCCTTACCCACAACAATTGTTCCAATCCCGCACTGTCAATGAACTCTACATCGCTCATATCAAGTACAATGCCGGCCTTGTGTGCGGTAATTATGTCGGTAATCGTATTTTGGAACAGTTTGATGGATTCACTGTCCAATTCGCCCTGCAACTCCACAACCGCAACATCGTTATACTCTTGTGTTCTAATCTTCATCTGACTAATGCCCCCACAGCAGCAGTACCATATTCTGATAAATTACCGCTCCCATAAATCTCAGTAAGCCTATCTCGCATAATATCCCAGAGTTGATGGACATCACTGTTGATAAATACCCTTCCTACTTTCTCGTCAAACTGTGTGCCCAATCCCCCTTCTATTTCCGCTCGTGCTTCTTCTACAGTCATCGCGCCCCTGTAAGTGCGCTTCGATGTCATTGCATCAAAGCTATCTGCCAGTCCGATAATCTTGCCCACCAGCGGTATCTGCTCGCTCACCAAACCATTGGGATAACCCTTGCCGTCGGCTCGCTCGTGGTGACACAATACACCCGGCACAATATCTCGCATCTGTTTTATCTCACTTAAAATACCTGCACCTATCGATGGATGTTTTCTCATGTGGTTCAGCTCTTGCTCAGTCAGTTTGCCTTCCTTACGCAACACCGATTCATCTATTCCCGTTTTTCCTATATCGTGCAGTAATCCAGCCAGATAAATCTTGTGTATCTGTTCTTCTTTTAACGGTTCTTCCCCGCCTATTCTCTCGGCAATCCATCGGGAGATAAACGCAACCCTTTCAGAATGGCCTCGCGTGTATGGGTCCTTCGCATCAATACTACTTGTTAACGCTTTTAACGAACCTATAAATAATTCTTCGAGGTCCTTAAATAGTCTCCCGTTATCGACAAAAATGGCACATCCGTTAGCCACCGAATTAAACAGTTTTACATCCGTGCTGTCGAAGTCCGGCTTATCGATTCTGTTTATTGCGACCATCAGTCCCGTTATAGAGTTGCCATTTTGTGCTCCCTCTGCAAAATGTGTCCCCGTTCTCTCTTTGCCCCAAAAAGGCACTACAATAATATTTTTTATGTTCTCCGGCCAATCATATTTGAAAGGTGAATCTACTTCACTGTCCAACAATGCCTCTTGTCCACTGTTTATTTCTTCTACTAATCGGTCTCTTAAAATGCCAGCCATTCGTTCATTTACATCTATCAATCCCAACCCGGCAGACAAAACCAACCGCTTTTCACTCTCTATGGTCTTTTCCAGCAGTATTGCCATACCCTCAACACCGACAATATCACTTAAGCTGTCACAAGCCATTTGAAGAAAGTTGGCATCTGGTTCAGTAATCTTCATATTTGTGCTGAGCTTGTGAAGCAGCACCAGTTCCTCATAGGTTTGTGCTAATTCATTACTGACCATTTCAATTTGTTTCTCGGCTTCTCCCACCACCTGAAAATTCTCTACCAGAAGCGCAAGCATCTCGCTAAAAATCGATTCTCTATTCTCGCATTGAGTATCCGGCATCGAGTATCCAGTATCGAGTAAAGCCACTCTAACAGCTTCGCCATCCAATTTCAGAACAACAGACAAAACTTGATTGCAAACTTGCGCCTCTGTCTCAGCACCATTTCTCTCGTTGCTTTGATTTAAAGCTCGCTGGCTCGACTTTTTTAACTGCTCCTGGTCGCTTTTAAATTTGCCGCCCTCGCACAGCAATATCACTTCGCTGTCAGCATCACAAACTGCGAAGTTGACCCCGAACTTGTTCACCTTACTCCCAAACCTTTGCAATTCGTGTAACTGTGACGGGCTTAAATCTCTTTCAATTGTATCCAGCATAGCTTCATCCAAAAAACGCATCATCATTCATTTCGCATTACCGCCCTCTGATACAGAATATCCTCGATGCTTCTTAACAGCTCCTTGGGACTAAATGGCTTACTGAGAAGCTCCGATATCTCCAGCTCTTCCTTTTCCTTATCTTCAACAGCAAAGCCTCTTGCCGTCAACATAATCACCGGTATATCTTTTGTCGTTTCGTTTTGTCGAAGTTTCCGCACAAGTTCCAGTCCTGTCATACCGGGCATCTGAAAATCCG
>CAYYFT010000133.1:0-4706 GCA_964471015.1 uncultured Pirellulales bacterium
TAGTTATATCTGCGGAACAGCTCGACCTCACGTTCTCGATTCAGCACAGGAGTATCTCTTAATGCCTGCAGATATTCAGGCAGGAGAGACTCGCTGGCCAACTCCAATGGCTCAATACTTTTCGGGGAAAGTGGTTTTTCCACTCTGACCGGTTTTGCGAGAAACCTCTGCCTCGCATTTTCTTCAAGGAACTCGTCGCTGGCGATAAATTCGATTTTTCTGGTCAGGAGCGCCCTTGCCCTTTGTTGATTTATGATTCGGTATATCGAACTTCTACTGCGACCGAAGCGGTTCATCAATTCTTTGATGTCGCAGTCTTGTTTGAACATTTTATAGAGTTCAGCGGCTCCGGCCGGGCTGACTACACCAGGCGGCTCGTGGGAAATAGGTTTATCAGGATTGGCCTTTTCGTAGTTTAGGAGTGTGTACCGGATGGTTTCGTGAGTCTTGCCGAGCCTGGCTGCTATCCGGTCTATGATTCGGTAGCGGCTTAGTGTGGTCTTGGCCGAGAGCGCTCTTGCTTGTTTTATAATCAGCTGTTTTTCTTTCTTCGTCAGCCGCTTAAAGTTTTTTGCTTTGGTAATAAGGTCTGGATTTTCCCTCAGGAATTTATCAATGGCTGATTGCAGGAAGCCAAGGCGTTTCTTGCCATCATCGAAAATAAATTTTAGCGCAATCAGGCCTCGTTTTCGCCAGCGATGAATCGTCTTTGTTGAAACGTCAAAGGAAGCTGCGAGTTCTTCAATGGTATAAACTTTCTGGTCTTGCTCAGCGGCCGCAAGAGCAAGCTGGCCGCTTAATTTGGCAATGAAAATCCTCAGGTCCTCTGCAAGTTCATCACCTTTTATGGGCTGCTGTTCCAGCAGAGCCTTAGGGTGAACCCCGCCCCTCGGAGGGGCAGGGTGAAAACCAGTGATGTGAAAACAGACAAACTCGAAAGGATACTCCCTGTCGCTTTTGATAATTGCCAGGAGCTTTTCGGCAGAGTCGAGCTGTTTTCGGCGCTGTTTTTGGGGCGCAAAACGAAGCTGCATCAATAATTCTGCCAAATTTTGGTTTTTTATCTGTCGCATATAACCAAGTGTCTATTTTACCAAACTTGTCTGATGACAGTCAAGATTAGGCGAAAAAAAACAGCGTTTTTTAACGCTGTTTTTGGGTCTTATCGTTAAGATGGCTTACATTATTGCAGGATTAAGATGTTCAGAACCCCATTTTGTGTCACCCCCCTTTGTCTTCTTTCAAAATAGGAACCCAACAAATTTCAGGCAACGAGACTTTTGGCTACATCGACAGCCGAAGCAGCGTCGGGTGCATAACCATCGGCGCCAATCTTGTCGGCGTAACCTTGTGTTACCGGCGCACCACCTATCATAATCTTAGCTGAAATGCCGGCATCCCTCATAGCCTTTAGGGTTTTGTCTATAGCGGGCATTGTTGTAGTCAGAAGTGCGCTCATACCAACTAACTGTGGCTCCTCGGCCTTGACCCGTTCGATAAATATATCAGGCGTAATATCAATACCGATGTCAACAACATCAAAGCCGGCACCTTTTAACATCATCGCCACTAAATTTTTGCCGATATCATGCAAATCGCCCTGCACAGTTCCTATCAGGAATTTTCCTGTCGGCTCAACGCCGGCCTTGCTAAGCTCCGGCTCAAGGATTTCCATCGCCGATTTCATCGCCCGGGCAGAGATAAGCACCTCAGGTATGTAAACTTCATTCTTTTTGAATCGGACACCAACAACGTCCATACCCGCCATTAATCCGTCATTGAGAACACTTTTGGCTGATATGCCTTCGTCAAGGGCTGCTTTGGTAATTTCCACCGCGGTATTTTGGTCACCTTTGATGATTGCATCAGCCAGCGCTTTCAAATCCGCCATCTTTGTTCACCTCACAATGATTACTGACCTGCCTGCATTTATTTTACTTAACAACCAAAACCGGAATTAGATACTATTTCGCCATCCAAAACAAGCTGCAAATCAAACTTTTCAGTCATACCTGCAATTTTAACGATAAAATAACAGTATAGACGCATAGAAGAGCAAATTTATGTTATTTGCAAAAATACCGGAAAGTGATATACCTGTATGCTTCGTTGTTCTGATATCTGTTGGTTCTAACAATCTCATTGTGGACAGCAGGACACTCGTTAGGCAGTACGAGGTATGAGTAATTACATAGTTTTGGTAAAACAGGTCCCCGACGTAACGCAAATCACGGATAATGCGTTCGATATTGAGACCGGAACGCTCATTAGAAGCCGTTTGGCCGGTGTAATCAACGAGCTGGATACACAGGCGCTGGCTTTTGCAAATTATATGAAGAAAATCAGCGCCGACCCGGACGGCAAAATTATTGCCTTAACTATGGGCCCGCAGACGGCTGAAGAAGTCCTGCGATACAGTCTTAGCAGATGTGCTGATATGGCGGTGCTATTGACCGACAAAGCTCTGGGCGGAGCAGACACCGTGGCAACAGCGAATCCCTTAGCTTTTGCCATCAGAAGAATAGTCAAAGAAATCCTAAATGAAGACAGTGATTATTATGTGGTTTGTGGGATGCAATCAGTGGACGGCGATACTGCTCAGGTACCTCCGCAAATTGCTGAGGAGCTGTCTCTGCCGTGCATAGCTTATGTCACCAACGCTGAATTCAAGGGCGGCCGTTTTGAATTCACTCGGATTATCAGCGGCGGCAGTCAGGTGGTTGCTGTCAAAAAATTACCGGCGGTAATCACCGTTGCCAAATATGAGTACCCGCTGTTTGCAACGTTCGTAGCAACACGACTGGCAAATAGGACGGAAATTATTTGCTGGAGCGGTGATGACATCAAAGCGACTCACATCGGGGCTAAAGGCTCAAAAACACGTGTAATCCGGGTCTTTCCGCCGGGCAAAAGCACCAGAAAATGTCAGCAGCTCGGTGATGCAAAATCATTAGCAAAACTGCTTGTTGACAGCTTCAAGAGTGGCAACGGCCGGTCCGACAAGGACAGTAACGCCCAAATACCCCGCTACGTTTTGCCGGGCAGGCGAGCGGACAGGTTTGACAGGAGCTTCGAGAGAACGAAAAAGGAAAATGAGGATTTTAGAATTCTATCCCGGACACTAAAGGAATTAGGCATTGGTGAAATCAGCCGGATTGACGAATACATTAAGAAAAAGCTCCTTGCTGTTGCAGGTGAGCATTTCCATAAGGGCGCATTGGAGGATATGCTCAACGGTTTGCAGTTGACCGAACCCAGTTTTGCAGGCGAGGTCTGGGTCGTCGCCGAGCACGATTCCGGTGCAGTACATCCGGCGACGTTTGAGCTTATAGGCAAGGTTCGCGAGCTTGCGGACTTTTTAGAGACCGAAGTAGGCGTATGTTTAGCGGGGCACAACATCGAACCGATGGCAAGAGAATTAATCGCCGCCGGTGCAGACAACATCTACATTATTGAGGATAAATTGCTGAGTGTATTTGACCCGGCTGCATATCGCAAAGTTGTCGCCGATTGCATCGGCACATACTGGCCGCAAATCGTTCTGTTCGGTGCAACGGCTCGGGGCAGAATGCTGGCCCCTATGGTCTCCTACAGACTCGGCTGCGGACTTACCGCCGACTGCACTTCATTCGATATCAGGGATAGTTCACGAACGGGCCGGATAGCTATCCTTCTGCAGACCAGGCCGGCGCTGGGCGGCAACGTTATGGCAACTATCTGCACGAAAGATTCAAAGTCGCAGATGGCTACGGCAAGACCGGGTGTTATGAAAAGACTGCCGCCGGACGAGTCAAGAACAGGCAGAATTATCAAACACGAAGTCCGGTTTTCTGATAATGATATTAGCCTGGAAATTGTAAAAATGGAGCTGGGCGCAGGTGTCGTGAATTTCAATGCTGAGGCAATTGTCAGCGGCGGCAAGGGAATGCAAAACCGGGACAACTATGAACGCCTTGTGGGCTCACTTTGCGACTGTCTCGGCAAAAAACTGGACACGCAGGTTGAAAGAGGCGCCTCGCGGGCGGCGGTGGAGCAGGGTTTTGTTGAACGCATACATCAGGTAGGGCAAACCGGTACATCCATCGGCCCAAAACTTTACATCGCTCTGGGAATATCCGGTGCCATTCAGCATATGATAGGTATTGCGAACACCGGGACCGTAATCGCCATCAACAGTGACCCAAACGCACCGATATTTAAGCAGTGCGATTACTATATTGTTGGCAACGTAGAAGATATAGTGCCACAACTGGTTCAGGCATTAGAGGCCAGGTGAAAAGTGTCAAACGATAAAGATTATAACAAGGTTCAGGTTCTTATAGTCGGTGCGGGACCGGCAGGTCTGGCGTGCGCAATACAACTCAAGGCGCAAAAGCCGGACATTGATGTTTGCGTGATAGAAAAGGCCGCCGATTTGGGTAATCACAATCTCTCCGGCGCAGCTCTGGAAGCTGAACCGCTGCATACGCTGCTGGACTCGGCTGTCCCGGGATGGCAGGATAGTGAGCAGGATAAAGATGTGTTAGCAAATAAGGTCAGCAAGGATGATGTGATGTTCTTTCTGGGAAAGAAGATATCATTTAATATCTTCTTTGCAATTAAGCTTGCCAAAAAATTCGGGCTGGGCTTTGGCCAAATGATACACAAAGGTGACTATATTGTATCGATAAGCAAGCTGACTAAATGGATGGGCCGGCTTGCAAAAG
>CAYYFT010000134.1:0-3355 GCA_964471015.1 uncultured Pirellulales bacterium
ACGTTGCCCTGGCTGTCCATCAGCGTGACGGTCTCTATGGCTGCGCCAATATCTCCGAATGCCCCGCCTGCATTCATTCTTACCGCTCCGCCAATCGAGCCGGGTATGCCTGTTAGAGATTCGATGCCTGAGAGCCCTTTTTTCACACAGGTTAGAACCAATTCGCTCAATTCCGTCCCTGCCCAGGTGGTAAGTTGTTCGCCGTCGAATTGCGTCTGTGCGAACTTTTCTGCTTCAAGCTTTATCACTGCTACTCGCAGCCCCTCGTCGTTGACAAGCAGATTGGAGCCGAAGCCCAGCACATAAATTGGAATGTTATTTTCATTGCACCTCTGGACTATTGTTTTGAGCTGTTCGACCGTTTTTGGCCTAAGAAAATAATCAGCCGGCCCGCCCAAACCGTACCACGTGTCCTTGGCCAATGGATAATCGGTTTCAACTATTTTCTCTAAGCCACTGAATATATTCATCTGCTACCTTCCAAATATCACCTGCACCCATAGTAACTACCAGGTCACCGGGTCTTACTTCCGTCTTTAGATAATCACAAATAGCCCCGAAGCTATCAATAAATATTGCCTTTGTTCCGTTAGCCCGCATTCTTTCGGCCAGTATTTGCGAGTTAATCTCTCTTTTCGCAGCCTGCGAATCCCGGACAAAGTAAATCTCCGGCACAATAATTATATCGGCAAGCTTAAAGCTTTCTGCAAAGTCATCAAGCAAAAATCTTGTTCTGCTGTACTGATGCGGCTGAAAAACACACCAAATTCGTCTGCTTTTGTACCTTTGCCGTATCGCCGCCAGTGTCGCCTTGATTTCTGTCGGGTGATGGGCGTAGTCATCGAGAACTGTTATTTGGCGGAACTGTCCTTTTAGCATTAGCCGGCGGTCAATACCGGTAAAATCCGGCAGAAATTGGGGTATCCCCTCAGCGGGCAGTCCAGCGTTAACTGCCATCGCCACTACCGCCAGGGCATTTAGGATGTTGTGTCTGCCCGGCAGAGAAATTTTGGTCGCTCCTAACAATTTACCATTACGATAGACGTCAAAGCTATGTAGTCCATCGTTTAGCACGATGTTGTTAGCATAGAAATCACAATTGTCATCAAGCCCGAAGGTTTCATAACGCTGCTCACTTGGTAATTGCCGAATGACCTTTGCCACATTCGGGTCCTGACCATTTGCAATCAGCACGCCGTTGGGTTTTATCCCTTTTGCAAACTGCTCGAAGGCATCAACTATCTCATTCTCATCCTTGTAGTAATCCAGGTGGTCCTGTTCGATATTGAGTATGCAGCCGATTTTGGGTTTTAGATTGAGAAAGCTCCTGTCATATTCGCAGGCCTCAGCCACGAAATATTTGCTATCTCCGGCACCGGAAGAGCTGCCCATCTGAGTGATTTCAGCTCCGATGATAAAGTTTGGGTCGATGCCGGCCTGCTTGAGCAAGTAGATGAGCCAACCGCCCGTTGTGCTCTTGCCGTGAGTGCCGCTTATGGCTATGCCGTCATAGCGATTCATCAATTCACCCAACATCTGGGCGTATTTATAAACCTTCAATCCTTTTCGCCGGGCAAGTTTCAATTCGGGGTTGTTCTCTTTTATAGCCGCCGAGATGACTACCGCATCCGTTTCCGGGTTGAGATTTTCGGCGCTATGGCCGATTTTTATATCCGCACCCATCTGACAAAGCTTTTCTATCACGCCGCTTGCCATTTGGTCTGAGCCGGTTACAGCGCCGCTGTGTTTTATCAAAAGCTGTGCCAGCCCGCTCATCCCGATACCACCTGCCCCGATAAAGTGGAACCTTTTGCCTGCCACACCGGTGGTACTGTTGATGTTTACCGCTTCGTATTCCCGGCAGGGATGGCTTACGCCACCGCAGGCTGCTTTAGTGTTACTAATTTCTATATTTGGTTTGGCCATATGCGCAGGCAGTCTATCACACCCAGCAGCCGAAAAAAAGAAAAAAGGCCGGAATCAATTTCCCTACCATTGCGCTTCGATGTAAGGCCCGATAGGACCTTTCGGTACCGGCTTCGGCCGGGATTTGAGGATGGCTTCGGCAATTGCCAAATCAGCTTTGCTGGTAATTTTTATGTTTGAAGAGTCTGTCTCTATGATTGACACTTTTTCTCCGATTGCTTCGACCAGTTGCGAATCATCACTGATTTTGCTTTCCCGTAAGGGATGGCTAAGTCCATTGTCCAGATTTTTCAGGTTTTCATACGCTTTTCTGAGCAGTTCTGCTTTGAAGACCTGAGGGGTTTGGGCTTCGTAGAGACCGGCTCTGTCAACAGTTTGGATAACACAATTATCTTTGGCCTCTTTAAGGGTGGCTACAACAGGACAGGCCAATATAGCTGCTCCGGTTTTAGCAGCTTCGGCAATAACTTCGTCAATCCATTTTTCCTTAATACAGCACCTGACGGCATCGTGGACAGCAATAAGGTCGATATCGTCTTTGATAAGTTCCAGCGCCTTTTCAACGGTATCGAAGCGCTCATCGCCGCCGAAGCAGATTTTTACATTGAAGAACTTCAGGTTCGGCCCCCACTTGACGCTTACCAGCTCCTCGTCTTCGGGCGAGATGGCTAATAATATTTGTTTTACGTCCTCGCGGCTGGAGAAAAGTTCAATGCTTCGCAGAAAGACTGCTCTGCCGCCCACATCAACAAAGGGTTTTTTTCTTTTCCCGCCGAACCGTCTGCTGGCCCCCGCAGCACAAATAATCACACCAACGTTCTCACTCATAGCAAGTAATCCCTATACGCTATCTAAAACTCGATACCGCGTCTTGCGGACAGACCCTTATCAAACGGATGCTTGACATTTTTCATTTCTGTCACCAAATCCGCCATCTCTATTAATTCCTTCGTTGCCCCTCTGCCGGTCAGGACAATCTCGACTGCGGGGTCTCTTATGTCGATAATATTTTTTATATCTTCCAATTTGGCAAGGCCTTTTGAAAGGCAAAACACGATTTCATCGAGTATAACACAATCGTAAAATCTTTTCTCTGCGGTTTGAGCAATTCTATCAAGGGCTTCACTAATAGCAGCTTTGGCATGAGCAACCTGTTTTTTATCATCGAAGGATTTAGTCATATCCCAGGGCGCGTCAAGCGCTTCAACTCTGATTCTTACCGCGCCTAATTGCAGGGCGAATCGCTCACCTATATCGGCAGATGCCGGCTTCAGGAATTGATAAATCAGCACTTTGTTTCCTTGGCCGGCAGCACGCAATGCCAGGCCAAACGCAGCAGTGGTTTTGCCCTTACCGTCGCCCGTATATATCTGAACAAGCCCTTTTTCCAGCATAGCAGTATATTAAAAGGTAAAAGTTGAAAAGTAAA
>CAYYFT010000134.1:3455-4646 GCA_964471015.1 uncultured Pirellulales bacterium
GTAAAAATTAAAAAACAGAATCTGTAAATTGATTCCTGAGATGTAGTCGAGATGCGTTTTGTTGCGTCGGGATTATACCGCTACGGCCTTGAGCTTTTGCTGAACATCAGATTCACTATCGGCCTGTTCGCCGGGTTTGAAGGACAGTGGTTCGGCAAACTGCACTGCGATACGCCGGGAGAACTGATTTATGTCATCAACTCTGCAGATGCGACCTGAACGGACAAAATTTGCCATATCGAAGGCATCTCCAGGCTGGAAACGGGGAACGCTAAAGCGAGCGGTTAAATGTTGGCCGACGTATGGGCAGTGCTCGTCTGCATAGCAGGTGAACGCAGCGCCGCCGCTGGAAACATCAACCATCTGGCCTTGCGAAAGCGATTCGTTAAAGTCCTCGGCGAACCAGACGGGCCAATGATAACGAAGCCTCTGTTCCCTCCTTCGCTCGTTATTAGTATCCATCATAAGCTCCTCAAAAATCGTTTATTTTTATCGTCGGGATGGCTTACGCCACTGCTCGCAAATCGACAGATTTAAGAAGCTACTTTACGAGCAATTGCCGGAAAAACCGCACTTTTCGTCATTGCGAGGAGCGAAGCGACGAAGCAATCTCTGTTTTTTAACGGTTCTTATTTGGCCTGTTTTTAGTTCGCAATGGTGCGGTGACTGGATTAAACTTTTTCTCAGTGTTTTGGTTTTTTGGTGGGTATGTTCCTATAATCAACCGTTGTTTTCTCAAACAAGTCTGCAGAATTCTTCGCCTCGCTGCTGGAAATTGTCGAACATATCATAGCTTGCACAGGCAGGGCTAAGCAAAACAACATCGCCATTGACTGCCAGTTGTTTGGCAAGCTCAATTGCTTTGGACAGTGAATTGACGATTTCGATTTTTGTATTGGTTTCCGGCCAAGCCGTAATCGCATCTGCGATTTTTTGGGCTGTTTGGCCTATGAGGATTGCGGCTTTCGCTTTTTGGGATATTTTTTCGCCGAATTCATCGAATGACAGATTCTTATCGTATCCGCCGGCAATGACGATTATTTTGGGTTCCCGCTTTGCGGGGTCCCTTGGCTGGTCAAAGGCCTCCAGCGAGGCGCTCGCACTCTGCGGCGTAGTGGCTTTCGAATCATTATACCACTTAACGCCGTTTATTTCTGCGACTAATTCAAGCCGATGAGGCAGGGGTTTAAA
>CAYYFT010000135.1:0-4619 GCA_964471015.1 uncultured Pirellulales bacterium
TAGAATGCTGATGCTCTTTTTCCTCATCGTAATAATCGCAGATGCTCGTTTTGTCGTCAACGCTGCCCAGCCGGTTTGTTGCACCTGTAGTGTGCAGTATAGCCTCGGTGAGTGAGGTTTTGCCGCTTCCGCCGTGTCCTAAAAGAACAATGTTGCGAATGTCGCCGATACCTGCCACTTTTGAATCTCCAAAAGACTTATTTTTTTTCAGGTTTTCGTTAAAGCAAGCAATGATACAGTAATTGGGGTGTAAAGGACAAGTGATTTTTTAAGCATCTGTATTTAGCAGATAACGCTCCGCGATGAACAGGTGAAGTTCAGCTCCAGGCAAAAGAATATAATAAAGAGAGAATTCGTATTTTTTTTGGATTTGGATAAACCGGCTGTGAGGCTGATTTTATTGGACATTGAAGCAGGCGATGAAACCGGTTCGTCCGATTGAGCTATATATTGTGGCCTAAAGAAAAACGGCACTGTATATAGTGGGTTAGGTTATAGGGCGTTGGTCGGGATGATGGCTGGCGGGCTAAAGAAAAAATGTTCCGGCGGTCGATATTGCGATAAGTTAAGGGGGAAGCTTCATTGGTTTTAAAGGATATGCGTATATGAGTAAAAGGGAGCTGATAGACCACATTTGTGAAATCAACAAAAGTGCCAAGCCGGAATTTCTCGCCAACTTTTCTGAAGAAGATTTGCGCACTTATCTTGAGCACCTGACGGAGCTGAATCAGGAAGAGCTGGTTGCTTGCTCTTAAGGTTTTGCTTTTTGGTCGGCTTTTTCCAGCCGGAGTTTTTCTAACAGCCTTTGATTTTATCACTATTGGGGTTGAGGTTTGGCAGTATCTTCTGCGTTTTCAGGCGGCTTAGTGAAAGGTATTGCAGGCGGAGCCTGGTCGGCGGTTACGGGCGGCGGCAGTTGGTTAATGCTGTTTTGCTTGAACTCGACCAAAAGGGGCACAAAACCATCCGGAACATAAAAAGCGAAGTCGATTTCTTTGACTTTACCTTTGAAATCGGAGCGTTTTATTTCTATATGGTCGGTTAATTTTTTTATTTGCAGCTCGCCTGCCGTTTTTAAATATCCGATAGGATAGATATTCTTTCCTTTTCCAGCCAAAGGAGCTTTATCATCGTCCTGTTGCTTGCAGACCACCCTTAATTGCGAAAGTGTAAACGCTCCATCCTCTATTGCTTTTTTGGTTATGCCCAGCCGCACGATTGTAAGATTGTGCCCGCTTTTTGGCAGTATCGGTCTGCCGTTCGAGTCTTTTAGGTCTTCGGGAGCCGGCCAAACGGCTTTTTTCTTCGGTATTTCTATTGCTTCAGAACTGGTGATAATTGAAATACCGTCAGCGATTTCGTGTCGATTCAAGAAGACCTGGTCCAGGAAGGCCGGGTGCAGAGTGGCAAAACTTCTTTCGCCGCTGAAGCTGCCGCTGCTTATGATACTGAACCATCCTGTTGCAAAGCCATCAGCATTGAATAATACCTTGTTGGGTTTTTCAGCATTGGGTTCATTTGCGTCAAAACGCTGGTAGGGGTACTTTGTTGATATGGGTGCCATCGCAGCGGCTGTGAGCAAAAGGCCGGATACGATAAGACCCAAGAAAATTCCACAGACAACGCGTCCGATACGCTCTGGAAGAAATCCCAGGTCAATTGACCGGCGAGTCAACTGGACGGCGATTGTCTGCAGGCCGGCAAAGGCCAAAATGAACAGCAGCGCAAAAGAGAGAGACTGTGCCCAAAGCACAAGGATTTCACGGCTGATGAAGACATTTGCCAAAAGTTCGAAGTAGCCAAAGGCAACTATGCCTGCACAAATAGATATTATTACTGCAGCGAATGACTTAACAAGCGTACCTTTTAGATACTGATAAGCGGCACAGCCTAAAATAATTAGCACTATAAGTAAACTGCCCATACAATAGCTCCAAGTTATCAATGACGCGTTGGATAATCACGTCTGAAAATTTTCAGGTTTTATGTTTTTTTTATTCCGGTTTTTTTGCTTTTTGCCTTTTAGAAGTCGAAAGCACTCTAACCATTTCGTTTATTGAAGTTGTTCCAGCGATGACCTTTCTCAGTGCTTGTTCCTGCAAATAAATCATTTTAGCGCGTCTAAACTGCGTGCTGATTTCTGTTAGTGACTTTGACTGCCTTATGACGTTTTTTAACTCATCATTTATTATTATAATTTCGAATACGCCCATTCTACCGACAAAACCTGTTCCCTGACAATTTTCGCAGGTTGAGGACCTTCCTCGTTTGTCATACTGCACCTTACCAGCACGGTAAAGCACTTTTGCTTTTTCAGCAGGGATGTTGAACTTTCTGAGAAGTTCTTTATTAGGCTCATATGCCTGTTTGCATTCTTCACAAAGTTTTCTGAGGAGGCGTTGGTTACTTATGCCCAAAAGGGTTTCAGTGGCGAGATTTCTGTCGCCGACTAATTTCATCCACTTTCCGATTGCTCGTATTACATTATCCTCCTCGAGTGTAACATATACGATTTTTCCGTCCTTAGCAGCGGCGCATGCGATTTGGGCTGTTTCGCCATCGTTGCAGTCAGCGGCACCAACGACGTCTGGCTCCATTCTTACCATTGCCTGCAGCCTTTTGGCGTATGTAGTTGTTCCGGTATCACTGAGTGTGAAGATGTTTTGAGTTATATTGGGCAGCTCGGCAGACGCCTGTTTTTCAAGGGTGCTTATATTGTAAAGGAAGGGGTCATGGTTTCTGAGCAGTGCATAAAAAGTGCTTGTTACACCGCTTTTCTTAGGCCCGGCTATGATAAATAGGCCTTGCTTTGCCTCGCGAATTTTATTTAGCTGTTCGTATTGTTCCGGCATCAAGCTTATCTCATTCAGCCTTGTTATGCTCTGCTGGGTTATTTGTTTGAGTCTGATTTGCTCACCTGCGGTTGAGCCTGCGGTGGCTATTTCCCATTCGATGTTCTCTTTGTTTCGGTGGATTCTGAACTTTCCTCTTTGTGGTTTTCGCTTTTCTTCCGGGTCCAAATCAGCAAGATTTTTTAGAAATCGACTGAAATATTCCATCTGGTCTCTGGCTACATCCGGCTGTTTCAGGGCTGCGCCGTCAACATAGTAGGCTGCGTTATAGTTCTGCTGCGTCGGGGAAAACACAATGTCGCTTGCCCTTCGCCAGATAGCGTCATTGAGAATCTCATAAGCTGTTTTATAGCCGAAGAATTCTGACGTTTTGGGTTCTGGCACAGGAACTTCGTTGTTATTTGCCGTTATAAAAAGAAAACTTTTGAGGGCTTCGAGTTTTTTTTCCTTGCTGGCGAACAAGCCCTTGATGTGTTCTACAGTCAGGACACGGTCAAATTCCGGAACTCTGGCATTTCGGTGCATTACATAACTGATAGATGTTGCTGCTACAGCAATGAGGTAAAACATCATCCCGATAATGAAAACAGGCATAACGAGCCAAATTATTATAGCTGCGGCTCCCGCACCAAAAACAATGGCTGCCCAAAAGACCTCTTTGGCTCCGATGGACTTGGCATCCTGATATACCCAGGTAAGCAGCGGCAGCCATGAAAAAAACAAGAGCAAAAAGACGAGAAACTTAACTATAGATATGTAACCGCTGTATTCGACAGAGGTTATCAATAAACCTGTCATGAAACACTCCGTTTACAAAATTGGACATTAAACTCACAGGATACCGCTTGTATCGGCTCTAATGCCTTTTAGCGCCATTTTTAGTTCTTCTGCATTTGGTGCGTACTTATATGCCTCCCTTGGCTCAATGCTTCCATTCATTATCAATTCAGTGAGGTTATCTGTGATATCCTGCATACCCTCCTCCTGAGAGCTTCGTATAACGCTTGGCAAATCAGCTTCACGTCCTTCGGAAATCACTTTTCTAACAGCGGGATTTACAAGAAGAATCTCGACAGCGGGTATTCTGTCCACGCCTTCTTTGATGCTCGGCAGTAATACCTGGCTAATGATGGCTCTGATTGTCAAACTTAAAGTTTGTCTTGCCAGGTCTCTTTCGTTTTGCGGGAACAGGTCCAAAAGTCGCTGGACAGCGTGGGCGGCGCTTGCCGAGTGCATCGTTCCAAAAACAAGATGGCCGGTTTCTGCCGCTCTCATCCCTGCTGCTATGCTTTTGGCGTCGCGCATTTCAGCGATATAAACTACATCAGGGTCTTGGCGTGTCAGATATTTTAAGGCTTCATCAAAGTTCTCTACGTCGATGCCGATTTCCCTTTGCGATATGATTGATTTTTTGTCTTTAATCAGATATTCGATAGGGTTTTCGATTGTAACTATGTGGCAGGAGCGGGTGCGGTTTATGTAGTCTATCATCGCTACAATTGTTGTAGTTTTGCCACAGCCGGTAGGACCTACTGCAAGGACTAACCCCTGCTTACTATCACATATTTTTTCCAGTATCGGCGGCAGGTTCAAACTTTCAAACGGCGGGATTTCAGTGTTTACCCGCCTTGCTGCAAGACTAATCATGTTTCGCTGGCGAAACACGTTTATTCGGAATCGGTATTCATCGCCAATTTCGTAGGCGAAGTCAACGGTGCCGCTCTTGAGGAAGGATTCTTTCTGGTCGGGACTGAGTATCTCGAAGAC